>CAXUIU010000001.1:0-56022 GCA_964250955.1 uncultured Chthoniobacterales bacterium
GAGGGGAAGCCGCCGGAGTTGCCTCCGGAGCCGGGTCCACGCCCTTGAGGACGGTGTCGTTCTTTTTGTCGGTGTCTCGGTAGGCTGCCATCGGTCCGAAGCCTGTCTTCGTGCGGAAGTTGACGTACGCGTCGTTGGCTTCCTTGTAGCGGTCTTTGCGGATCACCGGCCAGCCGGCGGCGACGTTGAGGTCGGTGGGCGGTTCGAGGCTGAAACCGCCGTTGTTGCCTTGGAAGACGTAGGAGCCGTAGTTGAGCGGCACAACGGTGAGCTGGACCCGGCCGTCGCCGAGTTTGGCGGCGTGGAGCACGGCGGTCAGTTCGTAGGTGCGGCGCAACTCGATGTCCATGCCCGTGCGCAGGTTGCGCTTGATGAGGGGGGCGACGTTGGGCGGCGCGCAGTACAGGTGTTCGATGAGCAGCTTCGGGTAGTCGGTCGCCACGGCGAGGGTGACGACTCCGGATTCGACGAAGTCGCTCGACCCCAGTTCGTACGAGTCGAGGATCGTGAAGCGGCCCTTCGCGTACGGGATCGAGTCGGTGATCGAGAGGCCCTGGTAGTTGCGCAGGTAGTTGCGCTCCAGTTCGGCGTTGAGCTTGCGCAAAGCGGCGGGCGTGAGCGCATTGAACTTGTTATAAATCTGCTCCGGTCCGAGGAACTCGCCCTTGGGCGGTTCCTGTACCTTGAAACGCTGCGGCAGGTCGATCTTCTTGATCTTGCGCAGGATTTTGTAGCTCAGCGGGATTTCCGGCCGGCTGAACACGAGGTAGCTGCCGACCCAGCACGCCATGGCGAAGCCGATGAGTAGGAGGATGAACACCGTCCACAGGAACAGGTTACCCTTCTGCGGCTTGGGCTGGTCGTACTCGACCGGCGGGCGCAGGAAATCCTCGTTGATCGGGGGAGGCGCCATCATCGGCCCGGGGTTAAGTCGTCTGGGCGGCGGCCGTCTCTGGCTCGAAGGAGGTCCCGCAGCCGCAGGTGCGCCGGGCATTGGGGTTCTGGATGCGGAAGCCGGTGCCGGTCAGGGCGTCGCAGTAGTCCACCGTCGCCCCGCGCAAGAATCCGAGGCTCTCCGTGTCCACGAGCACGCGCACGCCGTCGCGCTCGGTGATCTCGTCCCCGGCTTTGGGGGCGTCGAAGCTCATGCCGTACTGAAGCCCGGAGCAGCCGCCCTTGTCGATAAAGATCCGCAGGCCCGCATCGGCGGGGGCGTCAGTCTGGTCGGTCAGGAGGGTGCGGAGATGTTTGACGGCGTTATCCGTGATAGTCATGGTGGCGCGGGTCGGTTCCCGTTGATAATTTAGCACGGCTGGAAGTCAAAACCAAACCTATGAGCCGCGTCGCGCTGTTGTCCGAGATCGTCGCCAGCCAGGTCGCGGCGGGCGAGGTCGTCGAACGGCCCGCCAGCGTCGTCAAGGAACTCGTCGAAAACAGCCTCGACGCCCGGGCAACGGCGGTGGAGGTCGTCATCCAGCGCGGCGGCGTGGCGCTGGTGCGCGTGTCCGACGACGGGCACGGCATGGACCGCGACGACGCCCTCCTTTGCCTCGAACGCCACGCCACGAGCAAAATCCGCACGGGTGCGGACCTCGCCGCCATCGCCACGCTCGGGTTTCGCGGGGAGGCCATGCCCAGTATCGCTAGCGTGTCGCGTTTCCGGTTGGCGACGCGCGAAGCCGGGGCACTGGCGGGCACGGAAATCCTCGTCAACGGCGGCCGGGTCGAAAAAGTCCGTGACTGCGGCGACGCGCCGGGCACGAGCGTGGAGGCGCGTTCGTTGTTCTTCAACCTGCCCGCCCGCCGCAAGTTCCTGCGCAGCGAGGGCACAGAGGCGGCGCACGTCGAAGCACAACTTCACCTCCTGGCGCTCGCGCACCCGGCGGTGCGGTTTACTTACGTGCGCGACGGGCGAACGGTGTTCCAACTGCCCGGCGTGCGGCGTCTGCTCGACCGGGTCCGGGACTTGGCCGGCGAGGAAGCGGCGAACGAATTGACGCCGGTCGACGCACCGCGGGACGTGCCGCCGGGCGGGCTCAAGATCACCGGGTTCATCGGCAAGGCCGGCGTCAGCCGCGCGACCCGGGCGAACCAGCGCGTGTTCATCAATGGCCGCGCCGTGGAAAACGCCGTCGTCAACGCTGCCCTGCGTGAGGGCTACCACACGGCCTTGATGAAGGGACGTTACCCGGTAGCATGTCTGTTCCTGGACATGGACCCGGCCGCGGTGGACGTGAACGTCCACCCGTCCAAGCGCGAGGTGCGCTTCCGCGACCCGGGCACGGTGCGCGAGGCGCTGACCGCCGTCGTGCGCCGCACCCTAGAAGCCGGCCGTGCGGAGTGGACACGATCCTTCCACCAGGCCCCGCTGCCGCAGGTGCCGCTGGTCTTGCCCACTCTGCCGCCGGAACCGACCGCCGTTCACGATTTGCCAGCATCGCCACCACCGGTCGATCCGCCCGAGAGCCTGTTCCCGGCCAGTCTGCCGCCGCGGATCGTGCCGCCGTTGCCCGAGGCACCGCCACCTCTACGCGAACCATCCGCCGCGGCCGGGCAGTTCAACGTCCTCGGCGTGCTCGGCCGCCTGTACGTCCTCATGGAAAACAAGGACGGCCTCGTCCTGGTCGATCAACACGCCGCCCATGAGCGCATCCTCTTCGAGGAACTCCGCCGCCGTCTGGAAGCCAACGACACGCTCAGCCAGCAGCTTCTTTTCCCGCTGACTTTGACGATGGGCCCGAAGGACGCCGACTGGCTGCGTCGCCATTTGGAGCCGCTCCAGCGCATGGGCATCGGGCTGGAGGATTTCGGCGCGGGGGCGTTCAAGCTCGACAGCCTGCCGCCGTTTCTGCAAGTCGCTGATCCGCTGCCGCTCTTGCGCGAGATCATCGACGCGCTCCAGGCTGCCGGGGCAGGGGCGTCGAAGGTACGTTTGGGCGAGGAGATGATCGCCAAGACCGTCTGCCGCCACGCGGTCAAGGCCAACGACCGTCTGCGCGAGCGCGAACTGGTCCGCCTGCTCGACGACCTGCTGGCCTGCGAACTACCCTACTGCTGCCCGCACGGCCGGCCGACGATGATCCAGTTTTCCTACGGGGAGTTGGAGCGCAAGTTCGGCCGTCGCACCTGAGTAAACACCGCCTCCACCCCGCGCGCGAAACTCTCTCCCGGCGCACCCGCCGGGCTGACGAGGCGGGCCGCTTCTTTGGCGTGCGCGTTGCCGCCGTCCATCGCCACACCGAGCCCGGCCCAGCGCAGCATCGGCGCGTCGTTCTCACCGTCGCCGAAGGCCAGCGCCGCTTCCTGCGCGACGCCGTAGTACCGGCAAACCACTTCCAACGCCCGCGCCTTGTTGGCCTCCGGGGCGTTGAATTCCAGGTTTTCCGGGTCCGTGGCGACGATGCCCAGACGGCCGGCGTAGCGTTTTTCCGTGTCTGCCCGGATGCCTTGCAAGACCGACGGCTCGCCGTACCAGACGATCTTCAACGCCGCCTCACCGTGCAGGTCGCGCAGGCTGCCGGGGAAACGTTCCGCCCGTTCGCCGACGCGGGACTCGTAGAGGTCCGTCCAGTGGTTCGTCGTCGTGACGTACAGGTGATCTCGGTGGTAGTACACGACCGTGTAGCCGGCCCGTTCGCCCTCGGCGACCAGTTCGTCCGCGAGGTCGGGCGGGATGCAGACCTCGTGAATGGTCTCGCCTGACTGCGGGTCGCGCACGCTCGCGCCGGCGCACGAAATCAGCAGTCCATCCAACCCGAGTTGCCGGTGGAACCGTACGCTGTTCTGGTGCCGCCGGCCCGAAGCCAGGACGAACCGCGCCCCCGCGTCGCGTAGCCGGCGCACGGCGGCAGTATTAGCGGCGCCGATGTCCTTGTGCGGGCCGAGCAGCGTGCCATCGAGGTCGCTCGCCACGAGCCGGTAGGGGAAGACAGGTTCGTCCATCAAGGGCGGTCCATAGCACGGTTCGACGGCAAAATCTCTTGGCAACCGCCCCGGTCCGCGCCAACGTGCCTCCCCGTTCCTTCCCCATTTTTGTACTCCGATGGCCCCGTCGTCTCGTTCCGAACTCAAGATTTTCAGCGGTTCGGCCCACCCTGAACTCGCCCGCAGCATCGCCGACAACATCGGCATCCCGCTCGGGGAGGCACAGGTCAAATCCTTCCCGGACGGCGAGACCAGCGTGCGGATCATGGAGAACATCCGCGGCCGGGACGTGTTCATCGTGCAGCCGACCTGCCCGCCGGTGAACCACAACCTGATGGAACTGCTCATCCTTGCCGACGCCGCCCGCCGGGCCAGCGCCGCCCGGATCACGGCGGTGATCCCGTTCTTCGGCTACGCCCGGCAGGATCGCAAGGACCGCCCGCGGGTGCCCATCACGGCCAAGCTCGTGGCCAACCTCATCACGGCGGCCGGCGTCGACCGCGTGTTGACCGTGGACTTGCACGCCCAGCAGATCCAGGGCTTCTTCGATATCCCGGTGGATCACCTCTACGCGCAGCCCGTCTTCCTGCGCCACCTGCGCACGCAGGACATGGCCCCGCTGGTCGTTGTTGCGCCCGACGTGGGCGGCATCAAGGTCGCCGACTCTTACGCGCGTGCCCTGCACACCCAGCTCGCCACCGTCGCCAAGAAGCGCAAGAGCGATACGGAGGTCGAGAGCGCCTATCTCATCGGCGAGGTCGCCGACCGCAATGTCCTCCTCGTGGACGACCTGACGACGACCGCTGGAACGATCACCAGCGCCGCCAAGCTGTGCAAGGAACACGGGGCGCGCTCCGTGCGCGCGGCCGTCACCCACGCGGTGCTCACCGACATGGCCGTCGAGCGCCTGCGCACTTCGGTCGTCGAGGAACTCATCACCACCGACAGCAACCCCGCGCACCGGGCCGAACTCCAAAGCTGCCACATGACCGTGCTCTCCATCGCCGGGCTGCTGGGCGAGGGCATCAAGCGTATCCACGGCGACGAGTCGGTCAGCGGGCTTTTCAACGTCGACGTGATCAACTAAGCGCGAGGGATTTAGCTCCCTGCGCATTGCGGGGTTGCAATCTGGCGAAAATCCTCCATCTTCCGTCCCTTCCTTTTTCTATGGCTACCCAACTGAAGATCAACGCGCAGCCCCGGACCGAGTCCGGCCGCAACGCGGTCAAGAAGCTCAAGAGCGCGGGCCTCGTACCGGCGGTCATCTA
Organism: uncultured Chthoniobacterales bacterium; assembly: GCA_964250955.1. Taxonomy (GTDB): domain Bacteria; phylum Verrucomicrobiota; class Verrucomicrobiia; order Chthoniobacterales; family SZAS-18; genus CAHJWO01. Next base: position 5,193 of record CAXUIU010000001.1, read on the forward strand.
CGGGGCGAAAGACCCGGCGCGCAACCTCCAGCTCGTTGAACGCGAGGTGGACACCCTTCTAGCCCACGCCACGAGCGAGAGCGTGCTGGTCGAAGTCGCCATCGGCGCGGAGACCAAGACCGCCCTCATTCAGGAAATCCAGCACCACCCCGTCAGCGGCAAGGTGCTCCACATCGACCTGCACGCGGTGTCGGCCGACGAAGTCCTCACCGCCGAGGTCACGGTCACGACGACCGGCGAGGCCGCGGGCGTGACGACCGGCGGTGGCGTGCTGGAAATTGCCTTGCACACCGTGGAAGTCGAGTGCTTGCCGGCCGACCTGCCCGACGCGATCACCGTGGACATCAGCGCGCTGGGAATCGGAGATTCCATCCACGTCCGAGATTTGAAATTACCGCGTGGTGTGACCGTGACCAACGACGCCGACCTGACGGTGGTGTCCGTGACCGCCCCGACCATCGAGGAAGAGCCCGCCTCGCCCTCCGACCTGCCGGCAGGCTCGCAGCCTGTCGCCACCGAGGAAACCAAGCCCATCGACGGGACCACCTCCGCGACGACGCCCTAAATCCGCTCTTTTCGCATGGCCTCCGCTCCCGCCGACGCACCCGCCATCCGACTGGTGGCGGGCCTGGGCAACCCCGGGCGGGAGTACGAGAACACCCGGCACAACGCCGGCTTCATGGTCGTGGATCGCCTCGCCGCTCGGCTCGGGCTTTCGCTCGGCTACTCGACGAACTGGCAGACATTCTGGGCGCGAACGGCCGACGGCTGCACCTATCTGAAACCGGCCACCTACATGAATCTCAGCGGCCGGGCCGTGCGCGCCGCGGCGCAGTTCTACAAGGTTGAGCCGGCCGAGACGCTCGTCATCTTTGCCGACCTGGCGTTGCCTCTCGGTCACCTGCGCTTGCGCAAGGAAGGCTCTTCCGGCGGCCAGAACGGCATGGAGTCTGTCATCGAACACCTCGGCACCCCGGCCGTTCCGCGCCTGCGCGTGGGGATCGGCGCGGTAGCGGGCGGACGCTCCATGGTGGACCACGTGTTGAGCAAGTTCACTCCGCGCGAACAGGAGGTTCTCGCCACCGCCATCGACCGTGCCGCCGACGCCGTCGAACACGCCCGCCAGCACGGCTTCGAGGCCGCCATGAACATCTTTAACCGCACCCCGGCCGAGACGCCTTCTTAACCACCCAACCACACACCCCAACCCCGCTTATGAAAAACCGCTACGAGGGCCTTCTGGTCCTGGACACCCAAGGCAAGGAAGACACCGTCAAGGACGTGATCGACCGGCTCGAAAAAGACTTCAAGAAGGAAGGTGCCGATGTCGAGCAGGTGCAGAAGATGGAGAAGCGTGAGTTCGCGTACGCGGCCGGCGCGCTGACCGGCGGCTACTTCGTGAACTTCGTGTTCAACGCCGAGCCGATGGTCATCGACAAGCTGCGCGCGAAGTTCAAGCTGGACCCGGAAGTGTACCGGCAGAACTACCAGAAATTGACTGCGAAAAAAGCTGTCAAGAAATCTTGATTCTGCTACATTTGCTACATGGCGAACCTCAACAAAGTCATGCTGATCGGCAACTTGACCCGGGACCCGGAGATCAAGTACACCCCTAAAGGCTCGGCCATCGCCGAGCTGGGCCTCGCAATCAATCGCTATTACACGACCGAGAGTGGCGAGAAGAAGGAAGAGACCACGTTCGTGAACGTGACGCTCTGGGGTCGGCAGGCCGAGATCGCCAAGGAGTATCTGACCAAGGGTAAGCCGGTGTACATCGAGGGTCGACTCCAGCTTGATAGTTGGGACGACAAGCAAACCGGTGAAAAGAAGTCCAAGCTGAAGGTCACCGGCGAGCAGATGCAACTGCTCGGCGCGCGTGGTGAGGCCGGCGGCGAAGGTGGTGGGGGTCGCTCCTACGGCGGCAACCGCGGCGAGTCGCAGGAGCAAGGAGGCGGCGGTGAGGACTACGACCAGCGCCCGCAGCGTTCCCAGCCGCAAGGCCAGCGCAGCACTGGCGGTGGCGGTTCCTACCAGCAAGGTGGCGCACCGCAGCGTGGCGGCGGCAACAGCGCGCCGCAGCGCGGTGGCGGCGGCCGGCCACAGCCCGCTCCGGCGAACAACGACGCGGACGAGGACGACGACATCCCGTTCTGAGCATAAAAGGACAAGCTTGACGAAGCGGCGGCCCACATCGGCCGCCGTTTTCTTTCCGGGGCTGGCCGCAACGCGGCCGGAAGGTCAACGCTGCTCAAACGGATCAGTCACATCTGGGGCGACGTTCACGGAAAACGTCGAGATCTCTCCGTCCGGTCGGCGCACGGTGCCGGTGGATTCCAAGCCGAGTTCGCGGTAGGCGTTCTCCAACGCCACGGGGTTGCTGCGCAACTCGGGGAAGAGGGTCGCCAGACGCTTCTTGATCCACTCCTTGGCCATGCGCCGGTCGATGGCGTGCAGTGGCCTTTCGGGAGGCGTGGGCGCGAGGACACGCTTGAAAAGGTGACGCAGGTTCATGGCGGGGGGCGGGTCGCCGGGGACGATGAACCATCCGCTACCGGGTTGTGATTCCTATCGCGCCGTGCTGCGACGACGGCTGGACGCTCCTCGGCCAACGCGGCGCGAAGATTTTCGATCAGCAGCGACGGGGCGAACGGCTTTTCGATGAAGCCGTCGAGTTCCACCCCGACGAACTGCCGCGCCACGTCCTCCTGCGTGTAACCCGAACACAGGATCACCGGCAGGGCCGGCCGCCGCGCCTTGATCTGGCGGAAAACCTCCTCACCGCTCAGCTTGGGCATCGTCAGATCGAGCACCACGGCGTCGAGTTCGTCCTCGTGGCGGTTGAATTGCTCGATGCCGTCCTCGCCGTCCACGGCCTGCACGGTCGTCACGCCTTCGCCTTCCAGCGCGTCGGCCATCAGCGTGCGCAAACCTTCTTCGTCGTCCACGATGAGTACGCTCGCGCCGCGCAGTCCCAGCGGCGCGGTTGCTGCGGGCATCGCGTTGTTCGCAGTTATCACCCGGGCGTGACTGGCCGGGAACAGGAGTGAGAACACCGTGCCCTCACCGAGTTGGCTGAAAATCCGGATGCCGCCCCGGTGCCGCCGCACGATCCCGCGCAACGCCGCCAGACCTAGCCCGCGCCCGGTAAATTTCGTCGTGAAGAAAGGGTCGAAAATCTTTGAGAGCGTCTCCGGACTCATGCCGCTGCCGGTGTCGGCGACTTCCAGACGCACGTAGTCGCCGGCGTCCACTTCCTGGCCGGCGAAGAGTTCCTCCGCCCGGGCAGCGTCAAGAGTTTCGGATTCCGTGCGGATGACGACCTCGCCGCGGGCGTGTTCACCGATGGCCTCGGAGGCATTGGTTAGAAGATTGAGAACCACTTGGCGAATCTGCGCGGCGTCGGCCTCCATGAGGGGCAGGGCAGGATCAAGGTGGTAGACGACACGCACGTTCTTGGGCGTGGAGACGGTCAGAAGCTCGGTCATCTCGGTGATGAGCGCGTTGAGGTCCACCTCCGCGACCGTGAATTGCCCGCGTCCCGAGTAGGCAAGCATCTGGCGGGTCAACTCGGCCAGGCGCCGCGTGGTGCGCTCGATCTTGTCGAGGTGCTTGCGCCCGCCGCTGGCGATGCCGCCGGCGAGGAAGGGACCGAGCATCTCGGCGTTGCCCAGGATCGTGGTGAGCAGGTTGTTGAAGTCGTGCGCGATGCCTCCGGCGAGCACGCCGAGACTTTCAAGCTTCTGGCTCTGGCGAAGCGCTTCCTCGGCCTGCATCCGCGCGGTGATATCCACGACCACGCCGCGACGGCCGGTCGCGCGGCCGTCGGGACCGATGACGGTGATCATCTCGCGCACCCACAGCGTGCGGCCGTCGGCGGCGACCATGCGGTATTCGGCCGGGTACGTCTGGCCGGGGCGGGTGGCCTGGCGGGAGATTTCCAGGGCGCGTGCGCGGTCGTCGGGGTGGACGTGGTCGAACCAGCGCGCTGGCGCGGACAGGCGGCGCGCGGTGTCGATGCCCAGGAGCTTGCGCGCGTAGTCGTTGAGGAAGGTGAACCGCCCCGAGGCCGAGTCACTTTCCCAGATCACGGCGTCGATGCCGTTGACGGTCTCGCTCAAGCGGCGGCGAGTCTCATCCACGTCAGACGCCAGGCGCCCGGTTTCGTGCAGGGACTGGGTCAGCCGCGCCTGGTGCTGGGTCAGGAGGAAACTGGCCACCGCCGTGACCGCCGACGCCAGCAGACCGATGACGAGGATGCGCCACGGCTGCGCGGTGCGCAGGGTCGAGAGGAACAGCGGGGTAGGCCACAGCCGCACCCGCCACGCCATGTCGGCCACGGGGACGTGGCGTTCGTCCACAAGCCCGTTGGGAACCGTCGGCGCGCCGCTGCCGCTGGAGGTGGAACGATAGGCCACGCGGCCGGTGCGGTCGGAGATTTCCAGGTTCCAGTCCAGCGTGTCGCGGCCGAAAAGGTCGCGCATCCCATCGCCGAGCAGAATCGTGCCGACGACCGCTCCTACCGTGACGTTCTCGCGCCGGACCGGCACGACGACCGTGAACGCCTCCCGGCCCCCGGGCAGCTCGAAACTGCCCGTCGCCGCCGGCGCGTGCGACGCTGTCGCCTTGACGAAGGCGGGCAAGTCGCCCAACCCCGCCAAACTGCGTCCTCCGGTCCCCGGGAACTGCTGCTGCACCGCACCGCGCCCATCGGTCAGGGCCACCGACTCGAAGCCCGGTACCTCCGCTGCGGTCCGCGCGACGAAAAGCGCCAGGTCACCACCCCGGCCGTCCTTGGAGGTGGTGGACAGCACGAAGTTGCCGATCTGCTTGAGGGCGTCGAGCCGCGTCGAGACGAAGTTCTGGAATTGCAAGAGGGCGCTGTCTTCCTGCCGGGCGGTTTCCGCTTCGAGCAGGAGGCGTTCGGAGTTGCGGCTCCCGACGAACAGGTACGCCGTCACGAGCAGCACCGGGATCGTCGCCACTGCCGCGCGCCAAGCTGCAGGGAGCTTTTGCCAGAAACCTTGGAGCAATGACCGAGAAACCATCAGAACCGTTTTACGCACCCTTGTGTTAGAACTCACGTCCGCCGCGGCTTGCACCAGCGAAGCACGACCCCGCCGATTTTGGACTTCGCCGTCAAAGAGACTTGTCAATCGTCATCTGTCAGAATTAAATTAACACGGTTCACGCGCTGGTGAAAGCTGCCTTCACACTGCTGCTCAGGCAGGCGGAGTATTCCCACTCTTTCTGGCTGAGCGACAAGTCGATCCAATTGCCTGCCCTGCCCGGCCTTCCTATTTTCCAGGATCATCCGCGCTTCGCCCACTCCCGCTCCCCGGCGATTCGCCGTCGGCCGTTGTTCATGGGTGACGCCAGTTGGCACTGACGCGGACGAGCGCGATCAACGCGTTGAGCAATCCCAGCAGGACAACCGGCCGCCAGCGGTTCGGTCGGCGTGGACGCAGGCTGCCGTCGGCCGGCAGCACCCCGGCCAGCGCGAAGCTCAGGACAAACCACGCCGCGTAGTTCTGCCACGGCGGCCAGTCCGAGGGCGGGGGAACCTGGAGCGGGTACCAGAGCCAATACTGCCGCACGTGCCAGGCGACGGGTTCGAGGTTCAGGTCGGTGAGCACGGCGACGGTGCCCACCCCCGCCGCTAGTGTCAGCCGACTGGCCGCAGGTTGGAGTAACAGCACGAGGTTTCTCCCGCAGAGGATGACCACGAGCCAGGCCAGAGGGATCGCCGCCGGCACGGTCCCGGCGATCCGCGGGCCGAAGTGCCCGGTGTACACGTACGGCCCGAACGGAAACCCCGTCCGCGCGCCGACCCACTCGAACACGGTCGAGGCGACCAGTACGACCACCGCCTGTACCCGCGCCGTCGAGAGTCCCTCGCTGCCGACCGCGTGGAAGTATACCGTCGCGGCAGCCAGGCCCATCCATACGGCGTCAGAAACCTCCAAAATTGCCGCCGCCGCTCCGCCGAACGCGCCTGGACCGAGCCACGCGCGAGCCTGCACCGGCGTGACGCCCAGCGGCATCACCACGAACCCCACCGCCGTCCACACGAGGAACAGCAGCCACGCCCAGTCGTAGGCGTTGCGCGGGAAGCGGCGGGCGGCGGGGTTCAACGCCGCTTCCTGTAAACGGCCCGCGGCCCGCCGGCAATCCCGAGGTTGCAAAAGGAGTCGATCCGCTCCACAGAGAACACAGGAAACCCTCCGCGCATGAGAACGAGGTTGCTTCTGGTCCTGATCCTGGGTGCACTGCCGCTAGCCGCAAGCGCGTGGACTTCGCAGCCGAAGTCCAAGCAACCCGAACGCGCTGCCACCGCGCCGGCTTCGCAAAAGCCAATCGCACCGACGCCCACGCTCCGGCCGGGCGAGTGGGCACCCTTCGTGGACCCGGAGAACCAGATCTTCCCGTCCCTGCTGCTCGCCAGCGCCACGCTCAAGCCGCCTTTGCGCGACAGCGAACCGCCCGACAGCCCCGACGCTAAAACGCGGCCCGCCAACAAGCCGGCGCCCGTCCCGCCGCCCTCCCAGGAACTGCCCGACATCCTCGGCGACCAGAACGGCCTCGTCGGCGTGACCGTGGTCAGTCCGGCCGATAACGCTCACGTGCGCGTCGAGGTGCGTGAGAACGCTCTCATGCAGGCCAGCGTGTTGGAAGCCGACCTGCCACAGAAGGGCCGCGAATACCACCTCCTACCGCACATTGACTACAAGTGGGACGCGCTCAACCGTGTGCGTCAGAGTGTGCCGATCAACTTGACGTTCGCCGTGGAGGCCGACGGTAAGAGCTTGGGACAACACTTCCAGACGGCGCGCGTTCACCCGATCAACGACTGTCCCTACGCGTACCAGAACCCCGACGATCCACGCGATTACGTAGACATCTCGTGGATGTTCGCGGCGTATGTCAACGAGGATCACCCGGCGATCCCGGCCCTACTCAGGGAAGCACAGGAGACGAAGGTGGTCGATGGCTTCGACGCCTACCAGAGCCACGATCCGGGGCGCGTGCTGCTCCAGGTGTTCGCGGTGTGGGAAGCCCTACGCCAGCACGGGATCAAGTACAGCGACATCGGTACGACGACGACCGAGAGCGAGTCGCTCTACACGCTGCACGTGCGCTTCATCGAGGAAGCCCTCGCCGAGTCGCACGCCAACTGTGTGGATGCGAGCGTGCTCATCGCTTCCGTGCTGCGCCGGATGGGCATCGACACGTTCCTCGTCATGGAGCCGGGGCACATGTACCTGGGCATCTATCTCGACGTGCAGGGGCGGCAGTCCGCCTGCCTGGAGACCACGATGCTCGGCGACGACGACCCGCCCAAGTGCAGCGAAAACCACGCCTTGGTCAAGGCCGCCAGCAAGGAGGTGCGCCAACTGAAGGGTTGGCGGGCGTTCAACGATGCGCTGGATTCGGCGAGCAAGGAGTTCAAGAAGCACCGCAGCCGTTTCGAAAAGGCTAACGATCCGGAGTACGAGGTCGTGGACATCACCTTCGCGCGGCGTGAGGGCATCGCGCCCATTGGCTACGTGCAGCCGGAGAAGGCGAATTAAGGCGCTCTCAGCGCCCGCGCACCCGCCGCAGGATCTTGTCGGCCACGGTCTGCCCGCTTAGGCAGACCAGCGGCAACCCGCCCCCGGGATGGGTCGAGCCGCCCACGAAATAAAAATCCTTCAGCCCACGCGGTTGGATCGCCGGACGTTGGAACGCCGCGCCGATCCCGTGGCTCGCCAGACCGTACAGGCTGCCGGCCTGGGCGAGATAGCGCGTCTGGAAATCCGCTGGCGTGAAGTGCCGCCGCACCCGGATTGCGTCGCGCAGGCCCGCCAGGTCGAAGCGCGTCTCCAGCCGCTCGATGATCCGGTCGCCGTAGTGCCCGGCCCGCCCAGACCAGTCCACACGGCCATCGGCGGTGAGCGCCGGGGCGTTGACGAGCACGAACCAGTTCTCCCCGCCCGGCGGCGCGCGGTCGGGATCGTCCTTGGAATGAACGGCGACGTAGATCGTCGGTTCATCGGCCGGGCGGCGGTCCGCGAAAAGCTGGCGGAACTCGCCCGGGTAGTCGTCCGAGAAAAAGATGTTGTGGTGCGACAACTCCGGGTAAGTCTTCGCCACGCCGAGGTACATCACGAAGCCCGAGATCGACGGATCGGCCTTCGGCGGCGCGGGCGGCGGACGACCGGGCAAGAACCGCGGGTACGCGCTGAGCACGTCCTGGTTGCAGACGACCGAGTCGAAGGGGCCGGTGCGCTCGTTGTCTGTTTGGAGATGGTAGCCGCCGATGCCGCCGAGCGCCTGCACCTCACAGCCGGTGAGAATCCGCACGCCGAGGTCGCGGCAGATGCGTTCGAGCGCGCGGGCGAGGTTGTACATGCCCCCTTTGATGTACCAGCCGCCGAACTTAGCCTCGACGTAGGCGATGATGTTAAAGGCGGCCGGCGTCAGGTACGGCGACGAGCCGTTGTAGGTGGCGAACCGGTCGAAAAGCTGGACAAGGTGCGGGTCGCGCCCGAAGAACCGCTGCACGGTCGCATCCATCGTGCGGAAGGAGGCGATCTTGGGCAGGTGGCGCAGCTTGGGGACGTTGCGCCAGCGCAGTTGCCGCCACCATTCGTCGAGCGGGTGGTGGAGGAAGGCGTCGGCGCTCAGGTCGTACAACCCGCGCGCGTAGCGGAGGAAACGCGCCACGTCGGGCCGTTCCCAGAAGGCGGCGTCCTCGTCGATGACTGTGCCGTCCGTCCAGCGGTAGCGGCAAGTAACAGGCAAGGGCACGAGCGTCAGATCGTCTTCCAATTTGCGGCCGAGCCGCTGCCAGAGGTTCTCGAAGACGTAGGGCATCGTCAGCAGGCTCGGACCCGTGTCCCAGTTGTAGCCGTCCGCTTCGAGCCAGTTGAGCTTGCCGCCGACGCGTTCGTTCTTCTCGAACACGGTCACCGACAACCCGGCGTGGGCCAAGAGCGCGGCGCATGTCAGACCGCCTACGCCGGCGCCGACGACGGCGACGCGACCCTTGTGCCCGGCCGGGTTCAAGCGACGGCCTCCGGGGTGCGTTCGCGGATGCGCGTAATGGCCCAGCGGGCGTGTTCAGCGACCAGTTCCTCCTCCTGCACGGCGGCGCGGGCGAGCGCGGGGAGATCGTCGGCCGTGCCGACGTTGCCGAGCGCCACGCAGACGTTGCGCAGGAGCCCGCGCCGCTTGGTGCGCTTGATCGGCGAACCGCGGAACGCCACGCGGAAGTCCTCCTCGCTCATGGCCAGGAAGTCACGCAACGCCAGCCCCGCCGTCGCCGGCCGCGCCTGGAACGTCGCTTCACGGCTCTCCTGTGCGAAGCGGTTCCACGGGCACGCGTCGAGGCAGTCGTCGCATCCGTAGATGCGCCCGCCCATCGCCTCGCGGAGTTCGGGCGGGATCGATCCTTTGTGTTCGATGGTGAGATAGGAAACACAGAGCCGCGCATCGAGTTGGTACGGTCGGTCGCGGCGAATAGCTCCCGTCGGGCAGGCGTCGAGGCAGCGCGTGCAGGTGCCGCAACGGTGCCGGACAGGTTCGTCGGGCGGCAGGTCGAGGGTGGTCAGGAGTTCGGCGAGGAAGTACCAGGTGCCGAGTTGGGGGTGAAGGAGCATCGTGCTCTTGCCCTGCCAGCCCGCCCCGGCCGCCGCGGCAAAGTCGCGCTCCAGGACCGGGCCGGTGTCCACGTAATAGCGTTGCCGTCCGCCGACACCCTCCATCCATGCGTCGAGCGCGCGTAGCTTTTCCTGGATCAGGTCGTGGTAGTCATCGCCCCACGCGTAGCGGGCGATCCGTCCGGCTTCCGGGCGTGCCTGCGCGGGCGTGCGGGACCCCTGCCAGTAGTTCATCGCCAGGACAACCACCGAGCGCGCTCCCGGGAGGACCGCCTGCGGGTCACCGCGCTTGACCCGGCCGCGTTCGAGCCACGGCGACATCTCGCCGGCCATCCCCGCGTCAAGCCAGCGGCCGAACGCCTCCCCGTGCTGCGGCGGGTCGCAACGCGCTACGCGGCACAACGCGAAGCCGAGTGCGCGCGCCCGGGCGGCGAGAGAAGATTTTACGTCAGCGTCCACGATCCTAATCTACGCGCTGAGCGAGTCGGCCGCCGTGAAAAACGTGCGGGTTTGGCCGAGCACGGCCTCGGCAATCTGCGCGTGACTGCCGGCGCTGGTGTCCACGGTGACGTGTGCGCAGGCTTCGTAGAACGGGCGGCGACGTTCCAGGAGGGTGTGCAACGTCGCGCGAGGGTCGGCGGTTTGCAGGAGCGGACGACGGTCGTTGCGCGACACGCGTGCGAAGAGCACATCCTCGTCTGCAGTCAGCCATACGACGCAGCCGAGGTCACGCAGGAGGGGGACGTTTTCCGGCCGGGTGACGATCCCGCCGCCGGTAGCAACCACCAGCCGGCAACTGCCGGCCAGCGAGGCCAGGGCGGCGGTTTCCAACTCTCGGAAATGCTCCTCGCCATGGGCGGCGAAGATTTCTGTGATCGGTACACCCGCCTGTTGGACCACGAGGCGGTCAGTGTCCACCCAGCGCCGGTGGGTGAGGCGGGAGAGTTCCCTGGCGACCGAACTTTTGCCCGCGCCCATCGGGCCGACGAGCACGAGGTTATCCGCCGACACGCTCACGGGACGGCGGGACCGGGCACCGGATCACGCCGCGACGCGGGTGACGTTGCGCGCCTTGGAACCCTTCTCGTCGGTGTAGAGTTCATATTCGACTTGATCGCCCTCCTGCAACGTCTTAAAGCCTTCGGTCTGGATTGCCGAAAAGTGGACGAAGATATCCCCCGCCACTTCCGGGTCCACGATGAATCCGAATCCCTTCTTCTCATTGAACCACTTCACGGTGCCTTTGGCCATAGTGAGCTTGCTGTTTTCCATACGGTTCGCGATGTTGTTGTCAGGTACGCCGACGCGGACGCGACAGATGCGCGCGGTGCGTGCGTAGGGAGAAGGATTTATGGCGGAGAGGAAAAGCGATGTTTTGCCGGTGCTGCTCGCGGCCCGGGACGCGCCGGGCTGGGAGGCGCTGCGGCCGACGCGCGAGATGCTCGCCGTCTTCGGTGTCCCGTGGATCGAGGCGGACGGGATCGAGTCGTCAGACCCGGCAGGCGTGTCGGCGGTGATCGTCGCTGCGGCGGATGCGACGTTGCCCGGGAAGTTCGCCGAGGCCACGCAGCGGCCGGTGGTGCGGGTGCCGATCCCGGAAGGCGACCTTGCGGGGCTGGCGCTGTTGCACGATCCGGCGACGGGCGATTTGCCGGCGGCGGACGGTGCACCATTTGCCACGGTCGCCATCGGGGAAGCGGGAGCCAAGAACGCCGCGTTGTTCGTGGTGTCGGTCCTCGCCTTGGAGGACCCGCGGCTCTGGGCGGAGTGGCTCGCGTTTCGCCAGCGTCAGACCGACGCCGTCCTCGCCGCACGGCCGTTGTCCACGCGCCAGCCGTGATGGAAACGCTCCTGCTCGACGCCCACGCGCCCGGCGCGACCGCCCGGGCCGTCGCGCTCCTGGCGGCCGGCGAACTCGTGGCGCTGCCGACTGAGACTGTCTATGGGTTAGCCGCCGATGCCGCTGATCCGCAGGCGCTCGCGGCGATCTTTCAGGCGAAAGAACGCCCGCTCTTTGATCCCCTCATCGTCCACTTGCCCGACCGCGGCTGGCTGGAACGCTTGACACATTTCTATATCGCTCAGACCGCTCTCTTGCACCGGCTGACCGACGCTTTCTGGCCCGGCCCACTGACGATCCTCCAACCGCGCAACCCCGCTGCCGTGCCCGACCTGGTGACGGCCGGCGGGCCGCTGGTCGCCTTGCGGATGAGCGCGCACCCGGTGTTCTGTGCGGTGGTGCAGAGTTTCGGCCGACCGCTGGCCGCGCCGAGCGCCAATCGCTTCGGCCGCATCAGCCCGACGACCGGCGCGCACGTCTTAGCCGAACTTGCCGGCCGGGTTCCGCTCATCCTCGACGCGGGAGCTTGCGCGCACGGACTCGAATCGACGGTGATTTTCCCCGGAGCCGATGGCCAGACGATCCGGATTTTACGTCATGGTCCCATCACCGCGGAAACTTTGGCGGCCTTCGCGCGGGTGGAGGCTCCCGCCGAGGTGGCCCGGCAGGCGTCGCCCGGCCAAACTCCCGGCCACTACGCGCCGCGCACGCCGTTGCGGTTCGTCGGCGACGACCGAACGCACGGCGGCCGGGTGGGTTTGTTGGCCTACCGTCCGCGTCCGCAGGATGGACGCTTCGCCGCGGTTGAAACCCTCAGCGAGGACGGCGACTTGCGCGTGGCGGCAGCCCGGCTCTTCGCGGCGTTGCGCCGGTTGGACGAAGCCGGGTTGGACCGCATCGAGGCCGAACGTGTGCCCGAAGAAGGGTTGGGACGCGCGATCATGGAACGCCTGCGCCGCGCGGCGGCGGGTTCCGGTCCGGCCTGAGGCTACGTCCGCGGGCGGGATGCGCTGCGTAGCAGTCTGCAAGATGGCCACCAAAGCACCCGCGAAGAAAAAAGCGCCCGCCAAAAAGAAAGCTGCCTCGTCCAAGAAGTCAGGTGGCAGCGACCAATGCTGGCCGGGCTACGAGCACGTTCCCGGCAAAACGCCCGGCTCGAAGGGCAGTTGCAAGAAAAAGGGGAGCTGACCCTTGGAGTGGTGAACATCCCGCCGGGATTGCGCCCGGGGGCATGTTCTGACACGTTCCGGGCGTGACCAGCCTGCCGAGCCGCGAAGTCAGCGCGCCATCCAGCACCCCGGAACTTACGCCCACCCCGGCCGATGCCACCGCCGCGCGCGGCAGCACCCGGGCGGCGGGCGTCGTTGGTCTCGCGGTGATGTGCAGCCGCGTGCTCGGGCTGGCGCGCGACCAGATTTTCGCCGGCCTCTTCGGAGCCGGTACCGGTACGGACGCGTTCCTGACGGCGTTCCGCGCGCCCAACCTCCTGCGCGACCTCTTCGCGGAGGGCGCACTCTCGACGGCGTTCGTCACGACTTTTTCCAAGAAGATTCAGCTCGAAGGCGACCGTTCGGCGTGGGGTCTCGCCAACAAGATGGCGACGCTCACGCTCGTCTTCATGAGCGCGGTCACGCTGCTAGGCATCCTCCTGGCCGGACCTCTGATCGAGGTGCTCGGCGGCGGGTTCCACGCGGTGCCGGGCAAGTTCGAGCTGACCGTCCACCTGACGCGGATCATGTATCCGTTCATCCTGCTGGTGTCCTTGGCGGCTCTGGCGATGGGGATGCTCAACGCCAAGCACGTCTTCGGCGCACCGGCGATGGCGTCGAGCTTCTTTAACCTCGGCTCCATCGTCGGCGGCGTGGCGCTCGGGTGGTATCTGGACCCGCATTTCGCGCCCGAGCACATCGACCGCGCGCTGGTCGGGATGGCGGTGGGCACGCTCTTGGGTGGCTTCCTGCAATTCGCCGTGCAGCTTCCCGCGTTGGCGAAGGCGGGCTACCGGTTCATGCCGGACTTCCAATGGCGCGACGAGGGCGTGCGCACCATCCTGCGCCTGATGGGGCCGGCCGTCGTCGCGGCGAGCGCCGTGCAGGTCAACGTGATGGTCAACGCCTCCTTCGCCAGCCACCAGAGCAACGGCGCCGTGACATGGCTCAACAACTCCTTCCGCCTGATGCAGCTCCCGCTCGGGGTCTTCGGCGTGGCGATTGCGACCGTCACCCTGCCGCTGGTCAGCAAGGCTGCCGCCGTAGGGAACATGGGCGACTTCCGCACGACGCTGGCGAAGGCGTTGCGGCTCGCGTTTTTCCTGACGATCCCATCGGCCATTGGGCTCATCTGCCTGGGCGAACCCATCATCTCACTGTTGTACCAGCACGGGCGGTTCACGATCCGCGCGGCGCACGCGACGGCGGCGGCTTTGCAGTTCTACGCGGTCGGGCTGGCGGCGTACTCGGGGATCAAGGTGCTTGCCCCGGCGTTCTATGCGCTGGACGCCCGGACCACGCCGATGACTGTGAGTTTCATCGCCATTGGCATCAATTTCGTGCTCAACGGTTTATTCACCTTCGGCCTGCGGTGGGGACACCAGGGGCTCGCGCTGTCCACGAGCCTGACCGCCATCGCCAACTTCACCTTGCTCTACGTCCTGATGCGCCGGCGCGTCGGCGACCTGGAAAGCCGCGCGCTGCTGGTCATGTTCGCCAAGCTGGCCGTCGCCGGCGCGGGGCTCGCGGGCACGTGCCTGCTCGGCCAATGGCTGCTGCTAGACGGGTTCGATCACTTCCGGCTGGCGGAGAAGCTCTTCGGGCTGTTCACGGTGATCTTCGTGGCGGCCGGCGTGTTCTTTGCGGCGTGTTATTTCCTGCGCTTCGAGGAGATGCAGGAAGCCGTCGGACTCGTCACCCGCCGGCTGCGTCGGCGGACGGGGCAGGGGAGGTGACGGGCTTGCCCGGGTCGGGGGGTGAGGCTAGAATTTCTCATGTTTACCCCCCCTGCCATCTACGCGGACCCGGCCTTTGAAATGGCCTGCGAACAGTTCCGCCTGATCGCCGATTATCTCGATATTTCCCGGAACGACCGCGACCGGCTGCTCCTGCCCAAGCGCGCCATCACGGTGGCGCTGCCCATCCACCGCGACGACGGCTCGACGACCGTTTTCACCGGCTACCGCGTGCAGCACCACCTCACGATGGGGCCGACCAAGGGCGGCACGCGCTTCGCCCCGAGCGTGAACCTGGGCGAGATCGCCGCACTCTCGATCTGGATGAGCTGGAAGTGCGCGCTCGCCGGTCTGCCTTACGGCGGCGCGAAGGGCGGTGTCACCGTCAGCCCGCGCGACCTGTCGATCCGCGAACTGGAGGCGGTCAGCCGGCGCTACATGCAGGAGATGATCCCCTTCGTCGGCCCGCACACGGACATCATGGGACCAGACATGGGCACCAACGAGCAGGTCATGGCGTGGCTCATGGACACCTACAGCGTCCACATGGGGCACACGGTCAGTGGCATCGTGACGGGCAAACCGGCGTTCCTGGGTGGCTCGGCCGGCCGGCGCGAATCGACCGGGCGCGGTGTCGCGTTCCTGATCGAGCGCGCGTTGGACACCCTCAAAATCAAACCCGGCGGCTGCACCGCCATCGTGCAGGGTTACGGCAACGTCGGCTCGGTCGCGGCGGAGAGTTTTTACTACAAGTCGGGTGTCAAGATCGTTGGCCTGTCGGATGCGTACGCGGCGTTCTACGACCCGAAAGGGATCGACCTGAAGGCCGTGTCCAATCACCTCCAGAACCACCGGGACTTGATCGGGTTCCAGGGCGCGGACTCCATCGACCCGGAAGAAATGCTCATCCAGCCGTGTGACATCCTCATCCCGGCGGCAGTGGACCGCGTCATCCACGGCGGCAACGCCGGCAAGCTGAAATGCCGCATCCTCGCCGAAGGGGCCAACGGCCCGACGACCCCGGAGGCCGACGTGATCCTCGACCAGCGTTGGGACGAGATTCACGTCATCCCCGACATCCTCTGCAACGCCGGCGGCGTGATCGTCAGCTACTTCGAGTGGGTGCAGGACCTCCAGAACTTCTTCTGGAACGAGACGGAGATCGCCGACAAGCTCTTCCGCATCATGGACGGAGCGTTCTCCGCCGTCGTCAAACGCGCCAAGGCCGAGAAGATTTCCCACCGCAAAGCCGCTTTGGCCATCGCGGTCGAGCGCGTGCTCAAGGCCAAGCAGACGCGCGGGCTGTTCCCGTGACGCGACCCTGCCGGCGGGTCAATAGATAGACTTTTCCTTCTCCTGACGCTCAGGACGCTCAGGAGTGAGAAAGTCGGGATTGTCGGAAAGACGGTACAGTGAACGCCGACAGAACCCGACGGCCCAAGGCGTCATCTTGTCGAACCACTGCGAGGCGCGCACGTACGCGATCAGGCTCGACCAGAACCGCGCACTCGCTACGATGGCAATGGTCCCGGCGGTCCACCCGACGATGGCCGACTTGGTCGGGGCAATGGCGGCCGGGAACTTCACGGCGATCACCCAAGCCACGACTCCGATGAGGCTACTGTAGATGAGCATGGTGGAAAGCTGGCTGCGGCCGAGCATCCAGTAGAAACGCTCCGGCGGCACCGGGGCGCGGCGGCGCGACATGCCGCCGAGTTCGAGGCGCTGAACGAGCTGGAGGTAGTCCGCCCAGGCCAGGAGGGGGATCGCGGCGGAAGCGACCAGGATCGTCGGGAACGCCGGCAGGGCGGTGACGTATTCCCAAATCGCCCCGAGCAGGAGGCCGAACAGACCACAGAGGAAGAGGAGTTCAAACATGGGAGGAAAACCGGGCGGAGGGCCGAGCGTCTCACCGGAAACAGCGCGCCGGCGGGAACTTCTTCTTTTATACGATGCGGCGAGGCGTTTGGCAACGCTGCGCCACAACGTTATCTTGCCTTTTTCGATGCCCGCAACCTATTTCCAATGCCAACGCTGCACGAACTGCTGCCGCTGGCCCGGTTTCGTCAAGGTGGATGACGCCGACATCACGGCCATCGCCATGTACCTGGGGCTCTCGGAGCACGACTTCATCCAACGCTACACGCGCCTGCGCCCACAGCGCGACGGGCTGGCGCTGATCGACAAGCCAAACGGCGAATGCATCTTCCTGCAAGGGTGTGATTGTGCCGTGCAGGCGGTCAAGCCGGGGCAATGCCGCGGTTTCCCGAACATCTGGAACTTCCCCGGCTGGCGCGAGGTGTGCGAAGCCGTGCCGGTCGGGACCGCACCTTAACCGACGGTCAGCACGATCTTGCCAAACTGATCGGCCTTTTCCATCGCTTCAAGCGCGGCATTGCCCTCCGCCAGTGGGAACGTGTGGCTGGCGAGCGGCACGATTTGCTTCTCCGCCACGAACGAGGTCATCGCCGCGAAGTCTCCCGGGCTGCCCATCGTCGAGCCGAAGATGGAAAGCTGTTTCCAGAACACCCGACGCATCGGGAACTTCGCCGGGTCGCCCGCCGTCGCGCCAAAGAACGCGATCCGCCCGCCGGGCGCGGCGAGTTCGATCAATTGCAAAAAGCCCGGCCCGCCGGCGCTGTCAATCGTCACGTCGAACGGGCCGCCGGCCTGTTCCCTGAGCGTGTCAGCCCACTTCTCGGCCTTGTAGTTGACGCCGCCAGCCGCGCCGAGTTCCACCGCGCGCTTAATCTTGTCCTCCGAGCCGCTCGTCACGAACACCGTCGCGCCCGCCGCCACGGCGAACTGCAAGGCGAACAGCGCCGCCCCGCCGCCCGCTCCCGTGATGAGCACGCGCTCCCCGCCGCGCAGTCCGGCGCGCGAAAAGAGCGCCCGGTAAGCCGTCAATCCTGCCAGCGGCAGCGCCGCCGCCTGCGCCGCGTCGAGGTGCGCGGGTCGGTCCACGAGGGCACTCGCAGGCACCTTGACCTTCTCCGCGAACGTCCCGTCGTCGGGCAGTCCGAGGATGCGGAACGCGTCGGCTTGCGCCTCCTTGCGCGTGCCCCAATCCAGGCCGGGGTTGATGATGACTTGGCGCCCGGCCCACGAGCCATCCGCGCCTTCGCCGACACTCTCCACGACGCCGCAACCGTCCGAGCCGAGGATGACCGGGAACTTCAGCCCGGCGTATTGACCCTTCTGAATCCACAGGTCGCGGTGGTTGAGCGCGGCGGCCTCTACTCGCACGACTACCTCGCCCGGACCCGCGGCCGGGTCGGCGACTTCCTGCAACGAGAGAGGCTGGTTGACGCCGCTAAGGACGAGAGCTTTCATGCCGGGACGTTACGACGGCGCGCCCCGGCCGCAAGGTGCGGGGTGGACACGCCCGGGGGATCGGTCGAAGGTACCATCATCCCGATGAAAGTTGTGCGATCCGTGGCCGCCATGACGCGGCTTTCGGCAGCCTGGAACTCCCGCGTCGTCCTTGTGCCGACGATGGGCGCGCTCCACGCCGGCCATTTCTCGCTGATCGACCGTGCCCGCCGCGCCGCCGGCCCCGGCGGGACCGTCGTGGTCAGCATCTTCGTCAACCCTCTCCAGTTCGGTCCGAATGAAGACCTCTCGCGCTACCCGCGGCCGCTGCGGCGCGACCTGACGCTTTGCCGCGAGCGCGGGGTGGACCTCGTCTTTCACCCCGACCCGGAGGGGATGTACGCGCCGGGGCGTTCAGTGGCGGTGGACGAGACACTGCTCACCGGCGGACTTTGCGGGCGTTCGCGGCCGGGGCATTTTTCCGGGGTTTGCACGGTGGTCGCCAAGCTCTTCAATCTCGTGCGCCCGCACGCGGCGGTGTTCGGGCAGAAGGACTACCAGCAGCTCGCGGTCATCCGGCGAATGGTGCGCGACCTCAACTTTCCATTGGAAATCATCGGCAGCGAAACCGTCCGCGAACCCGACGGCCTCGCGCTGAGTTCGCGCAACGTCTACCTCACGCCCGACGAACGCACCCAGGCCCCGACCCTGCGCCGTGCGCTCCTGCTGGCGGGCAAACGCGTGCGGGCGGGCGAACGCGACACTGCCAAGCTGCGCGCCGTCATCGAGACCGAACTCGCCACCGCCCCGCTCGGCCGCGTGGACTACGCCGAGGTCGTGGACGCCGACGATCTCCAACCCGTCGCGCGCGTCGAGCGTCGCGCCCTGCTGGCCCTGGCGGTGAAGTTTGGCCGCACACGCCTGATCGATAACCTCGTCGTCTCCCCATGAAAACTTTCGACTTCATCGTGATCGGCAGCGGCGTGGCCGGGTTGACCTTCGCGCTGAAGGCCTCGCGCCACGGGCAGGTCGCCATCATCACCAAGCGCGGCCCCGCCGACACCAACACTGCGTGGGCGCAAGGCGGGGTGGCGTGCGTGTGGAGCAGCGAGGATTCGCTGGACCTGCACGTCCAGGATACGCTCGAAGCGGGCGCCGGCCTGTGCGACGAGGCCGCCGTGCGCGCCATCGTCGGCGACGGCCCGGCGCGCATCCGCGAACTGATCGCCCTTGGCGTTCACTTCGACGAAAAGGAAGCGCCCGACGGCAACGGCGGCAACGCGCACGAACTCGACCTCACCCGCGAGGGCGGCCACTCGCGCCGACGCGTTCTGCACTCGCGCGACACCACGGGCCGCGAGATCGAGGAAACGCTCCTGCGCGCGGTGACCTCGGACCCGAACATCACCGTCCTGGACCACCACATCGCGGTCGACCTCATCACGAGCGCCAAGCTCGGGTTCGCCAGCGAGAACCGCTGCCTCGGCGTGTACGTCCTCAACGAGCAGACCGGCGAGGTCGAGACCTTCCGCACGATGCGCTTGGTTCTCGCCACGGGCGGCTGCGGCAAGGTGTACCTCTACACGACGAACCCGAGCGTGGCGACGGGCGACGGGGTAGCCATCGGCTGGCGGGCAGGCGCGGCGGTGGCGGACATGGAGTTCATCCAGTTTCACCCGACGTGCCTGTTCCACCCGGAGGCACGCTCGTTCCTGATCTCGGAAGCGGTGCGTGGGGAGGGGGGCATCCTCAAGAACAGCAAGGGCGAGCCGTTCATGGACCAGTACCACCCGCTGAAGTCCCTCGCGCCGCGCGACATCGTGGCCCGTGCCATCGACGCCGAGATGAAACGCTCGGGCGAGAAGTGCGTGTACCTCGACATCACCCACCAGCCGGCGGAGTTCATCAAAGGGCACTTCCCGAACATCTACGAGACCTGTCTGCGCTACGGTATTGACATCACCCGGCAGCCGATCCCGGTGGTGCCGGCGGCACACTACCAGTGTGGCGGCGTGCGTACTGACCTCGACGGCGCGACGAACATCGCCGGCCTCTACGCCGTCGGCGAGGTCGCCTGCACGGGGCTGCACGGTGCGAACCGGCTGGCGAGCAACTCCCTCTTGGAAGGACTCGTCATGGCCCATCGCGCTTGTGAAGCGTCGCTGCGGCGCGAGCCGTTCAAGGGACGCTCCTTCCAGAGCTACGAAGTGCCCGAGTGGAAGAGCGGGCTGGTGTCGAACATCGACGAGCTGGTCGTCGTCTACCACAATTGGGACGAAATCCGCCACCTGATGTGGGACTACGTCGGCATCGTGCGCACCGACAAGCGTCTCCAGCGCGCCGCCGCCCGGCTGCGCAACCTCCAGGCCGAGGTGCAGGAGTTCTACTGGAACTTCAGAGTGACGACCGACTTGCTGGAGTTGCGTAACCTCGTCACGGCCGCCTCGCTCATCGTGGACAGCGCACTCAGCCGCCGCGAGAGCCGCGGATTGCACTACACCCTGGACTACCCCGAAACCGACACCGCACATCCCCCGCGCGACACGGTGTTGCGGCGGTATTAGCGGTCTCCCCGGCCAGCTTCCAAGAAGCTGCTCGCGCGCCTCTTAGCCGGGCAGAAACCTCTTGCCAAAAAGCCCGTTCAGGCCGATGGGAGCGCCCTTGTGAAAACCGAGTTCGTACCCTCCCTTTTCCGCCGTGCCGGGACTGTCGCGCTGGGCGTCGCTTCGGCGTTGACGCTCGCCACGACGCTCCACGCGCAGGGGAGCAGCAGCGCGCTGGACTTCGAGCGCCGCGCCCGACTCCTGCGCGCCGACGCCTTGGCAGCCACGGTCGAACCGAGGGTCAACGTGCCCACCACCGGCCTCCAGACCCGCAGCGGCGGGCCGTCGCTTTTCGCCGGCAGCCGCTACCCGTGGAAGGAGAACATCGTCACGACGATATTCTGGATCGGCGAGCGCCCGACCGCACGCAACCCGACGCCCAACCATGCGAGTTGCTGGGATTCCAACTGGGCCGGCAACTTCGGCGGCTACGACGACCCGGAGCCTTCGGCGCGGCGCAACTACTGCCCGGCGACGTTCACCCCGCACCAGAACCCGTTTTACTTCGCGCTGCCCTACAACGACGTGACCCGCGGCACGACCAAGCCCGAGGCCAAGGTCCTTATCCCGTGGTTCCGCCAGAACTTCGAGCAGGAAGGGCACACGGTTTGCAAGGACCGCTGGATCGCCATCATGCGCGGGGGGCGCACCTGCTACGCGCAGTGGGAGGACTGCGGACCCTTCCGCACAGACCACTATCAGTACGTCTTCGGCAACGAGCGGCCCCGACCCAACCTCAACGGTGGCGCGGGTCTGGACGTGTCGCCGGCCGTGCGTGATTTCCTCGGGATGCCCAACGGCTCGGACCTGACCTCGTGGCGGTTCGTGGAGTTGAACGAGGTGCCGGCCGGCCCGTGGCAGCTCTACGGCGACAACAACCCCTTTGCCAACGGCGCCGCGCGGCGTTCCGGGGGCGGGCCCTTCGGGGGTTGAGAAAAAGACGCGGCGGGCGCCACGCGCCGGGTTTGACCCCGATGCGCGCGCCGCCCGCCGGGCGGGATCGACGGTAAGCCGAGTTCTGTCGGCGCGACCCTTGCGGGCCGCGCCGTGACGATCATTTATCTAGCGGCAACCCGGTCGCCCCGGCCACCGCTCCCGGCCGTTTTGACGGGCCGGATGCGACCAAAAACCCGGAGGTTGTTCCCTTGCGGGAACGGGCAGGCGGCCCGCCTCCTGTTCTGTCTTGCACCACACGGGGTTTTTCGTGCCCCCGGACTCGCGCCCGGGGCGGTGAGCTTTTACCTCGCCTTTTCACCCTTACCCTCGACCGTTGCCGGCCGGAGGCGGTTTGTTTTCTGTGACACTTTCCGTCGCCGCCGGCTTGGGCCGGGCGGCTCCCGCGTGTTGTACGCGGCGTGTTGCCTTGCGGTGTTCGGACTTTCCTCTGGCGGGCTGCCGTACGAACCAGCCGCCAGCGATCATCGGTCGATCCGGGCCGATCCTAGCCCGTCACCAGTGGACGGTCAACGCCGACAGGAAGAATACGGCGATCATCGTCACGTCGATCAAAGCCTTGCCGATCATGCCCGCGGTCGTGCCCAGGAGTGTGCCCCAGCCCGAACGCAGCGCCGGCTGCAACGAGCGGCCCGCGAAGATCAGCTCCCCGCAGAGTGCCCCGGCCACCGGGCCAAGAAAAATCCCGAGCGGAAAAAAGAAGATCGCCCCGACGATCCCGCCGACCATCCCGCCGAATGCCCCCCAGCGCGTCGCCCCGAACTTCCTTGCCCCCATCGCTCCCGCGGTGAAATCGACGACGTGTCCGAGCACGCAGAGCACCGCCAGCACCCCGAGCGTCCACCAGCCCACGGAGTGACCGGGCCGCACGGTGAAATGGTGCAGGGTCGCGCCCGCCAGGATGAGCAGGCTGTCGGGCAGCACGGGGTAGATCGCGCCGAAGAGGCCGACGGCCATCAGCACGACCGAGATCGTCCACCAAGTCGCTTCCATTGGTGCGGATGGTAGCTCAGATCATCACGCGGAGCGAGACGACGCTTCCTTCAACGGCCCGGGTGTTTCAAGTACAGAGTGTGTCCGCCGATGTCGACGATGGCACTGTTTCGAGCGAGGATCTCACAGCCGAGAAAGCCGAGGATCGGCCCCTCGCCGGCACTCCGTTCGTCACGCAACCATTGCGGAAGGGCGTTGACGGCGACGACCGAGGAAGCGATTTGGAAGTCGCCGATCTTCCAGTTTTCGACCCGCCCGGGGTACATCGTGGAGTCTTGACCGATCATGGACATGGTAGCGGAGTTGCTCCCGAGATGACCGAGCGACACCGAGTCGTCCTTGCGGTTGTAGAGCATGGTGACCGGAACCACTCCCTTGTCGAAGTCGGTGTAGCTCATGCCAGTGTCCAGCACCAAGCGGGCGGCTTTGCCACCGACATTGCACTGCACAGTGAAGTGATGGGCGTTGGTTAGTGACATCGGGACCGCCGTCCAGCCGCTGGCCACCAGACCCGGGCCGAGCTTCATGCGCTTGGAGGGGTCGGTGTTGAAGTAAACGCCGCGCTTACGCCAGTCGATGATGGCGGCATACTGCTGGAGCACGTCCTCGCCCAGCAGGCCACCGATGGCGGTTTGTCCGTGCAGGTTGTTGTATCGGCTGAATTGGCCACTGAGATCGAGTACCCCGACAGGGTGCTTACCCAGTTCCGCCGAGCCGGCCTTGAGGCTATCGATGTAGCCGACCTCCCCCGCGACACTGCCGTTCGCTTTGAATTTCCTGCCCACCTCGGGTGGCAGTTGGCCAGGCGCAACGTCGCCTGAGCGCACACGCGCGGCGGCGTAAAGGCTGCGATCCAGGGCGGTGCCCGAAGCTCCGGTGTCCAAGACGAGCATGGTGCTCTGGTCGTTGACCTTCATGCGCAGCGTCGCCTGATTAGACCGTCCCACTGGCACCAGGGGCAGCACGACGTAGCCCGGGATGCCCTCGGCTTGCAGGGAGACCGCGCCCGCGCCGAGCGCAAAAGCGGTAAGCCACGAGGCACAAACGAAGCGGCGGCAGGGACCGGGAAGAAACGGTAATTTCATGCGAATGTTTGGGTTAAAAGCGGTGAACTTACCCAAAATCTGTTTCGCTTGTCTACTCCGATGCGCGTCGGCGGTGCCGCCATTGCCAAGAGGGGATCGTTGGTTGCATGCGCTGGGGCTTTTCGGTAGGTTGATACCCCTCCTTTATGCAGAACACCTTCCAGACCCTCCAGACGTTCACGCCCTCGGCTGGCCGCACCGGCTCTTTCCACAGTCTGCCGGTGTTGGAAGCGACGGGCGTCGGGCCGGTGTCGCGGCTGCCGCACAGCATCCGCATCGTGCTGGAGAGCGTCCTGCGCAACTGCGACGGCAAGAAGGTCGCCGAACAGGACGTGCGCAACCTCGCCAACTGGAACGCGAAGAAGCCGATCAGCGAGGAGATCCCTTTCGTCGTCGCGCGCATCGTCCTCCAGGACTTCACCGGGGTGCCGCTGCTCGTGGACCTCGCCGCGATGCGCGCCGCCGTGTCGCGCCAGGGGGGCGACCCGCAGATCATCGAGCCGCTCGTGCCCGTGGACCTCGTGGTGGATCACTCCGTGCAGGTAGACTTCGCCGGCAGCGCGCTCGCGCTCAAGCTGAACATGGACATGGAGTTCACGCGCAACCGTGAGCGTTATCAGTTCCTCAAATGGGGCCAGCAGGCGTTCAAGACCTTCGGCGTCGTGCCGCCGGGCATCGGCATCATCCATCAGGTCAATTTGGAGTACCTTGCCAAAGGGGTGCTCTCGCAGAAGCGCGAGGACGGCACGTTGTACTATCCCGACTCGCTCGTCGGAACAGACTCGCACACGACGATGATCAACGGCCTCGGCATCGTGGGCTGGGGCGTCGGCGGCATTGAGGCGGAGGCGGGGATGCTCGGGCAACCGGTGTACTTCCTGACGCCCGAGGTCGTGGGCGTGCATCTGAGCGGGGCGTTGCGCGAAGGCGTCACGGCCACCGACCTCGCGCTGCACATCACGCAGATGCTGCGCAAAGCGAAAGTCGTCGGCAAGTTCGTCGAGTTCTACGGCCCCGGCGCGGCAAGCCTGCCGCTGACCGACCGCGCCACCGTTGCCAACATGGCCCCAGAATACGGTGCGACGATGGGCTTCTTCCCCGTGGACGCAGAGAGCGTCAACTACCTGCGCTTCACCGGCCGCACGGAGGAACAGTGCGCGGCGTTCGAGGCGTACTTCCGCGCGCAGGAGATGTTCGGGATGCCCGACAAGGGGCAGATCGACTACAGCGTCGACCTGGAGCTAAACCTGGAGGACGTGCAGCCCAGCGTCGCCGGGCCGAAACGCCCGCAGGACCGGCTCAACCTGCCCGAACTCGGCGACGCCTTCCGGCAGTTGATGAACCGTGCTCCCGGTGACGGCGGCTACGGCAAGGACGCGGGCGGATTGAAGGACCGCTTCGCCGTCCACCTCGAAGCCGACGCCAAGCCGACGCCGCCCGCGGTGGTCTCCGCGAGCAGCGCGGCGGCGACCGACACGGGCGCGGGGATGGTCGTGGACGGCGGCAAACAGCTCGGCGAGACCGTCGGCCACGCGGAGATGATCACCAACCGGCCGACCGCCACGCCGGTCACGCTGCTGGAAAAAGTCGACGAACCCGAGTTCAACAGCGGCGACACGCGCATCGGCCACGGCAGCGTGTTGATCGCGTCGATCACGAGTTGCACGAACACGTCGAATCCGAGCGTGATGCTCGGCGCGGGCCTCCTGGCGAAGAAGGCGGTCGAGCGCGGTCTGAAGGTCGATCCCGCGGTGAAGACCTCCCTTGCCCCCGGTTCGCGCGTCGTCACCGACTACCTCGACAAGAGCGGCTTGCAGCCTTACCTCGACCAACTCGGCTTCCAGATCGTCGGCTACGGCTGCGCGACGTGCATCGGCAACTCCGGCCCGCTCCATCCCAAGATCGAGGAAGCCATCACCGAGCACGACCTCGTGGCAGCTTCGGTGTTGAGCGGCAACCGCAACTTCGAGGCGCGCGTCCACCAGAACATCAAGGCCAACTTCCTCATGTCCCCGCCGCTCGTGGTGGCCTTCGCGCTGGCTGGCCGCGTGGACTTGGACCTTTCCAAGGACCCTATCGGCAAGGACAAGGAGAACGCTGACGTGTACCTGCGCGATATCTGGCCGACGCTCCACGAGGTCCGGCAGGCGATGTCCACCGCACTCAAGCCGGAGGTGTTCCGCCAGCTTTACAGCGACTTCGCCGAGCAGAACCCGAAGTGGAACGAGATTCCTTCCACGGTCGGCGGCGTGTACGCGTGGGACGAAAAGAGTGACTACATCCAGGAGCCACCGTTCTTCCTGGATTTCTCGATGGGCACGACCGACATCGGCGAAATCCGCGGCGCGCGGGCGCTGGGCATCTTCGGCGATTCCGTGACGACTGACCACATCTCGCCCGCGGGTGCAATCAAGGCGAGTTCGCCCGCCGGCCAGTACCTCATTGCGCGCGGCGTGGAGCCGAAAGATTTCAATTCCTACGGCAGCCGCCGCGGCAACGATAAGGTGATGACGCGCGGCACCTTCGCCAACGTGCGCATCAAAAACCTCATGGTGCCCGGCGTCGAGGGTGGCGTGACCAAGCACTATCCCGACGGCACGACGATGCCGATTTACAATGCGAGCGTCACCTACCAGCACGACGGCGTGCCGTTGATGATCTTCGCCGGTCAGGAGTACGGCACCGGTTCCAGCCGCGACTGGGCGGCCAAGGGTACGCGCCTGCTCGGGGTGAAGGCGGTGGTGGCGGCGAGCTTCGAGCGCATCCACCGTTCCAACCTTGTAGGCATGGGCGTGCTGCCACTCCAGTTCCTCGAAGGCACGACGGCGCAGACGCTCGGACTGGACGGCTCGGAGACGTTCGACCTGCTTGGATTGAACAACGACACCTATCCTGGCCAGATGCTCACTCTGGTGATCCACCGCGCAAACGGCACCACCGAGGAAGTGACGCTGCGCTCGCGCATCGACACGGCCATCGAGGTCGATTACTACCGGCACGGCGGCATCCTGCCATACGTGCTGCGCGAGTTGATGGAACAGAGTGCGTAGCCGCTACGTGGCCCGTTCAAGCCGGCAACTCGTCGATAGACTTGGGTTCGATGCGCTCGCGTCCCTCGCGCGCCTGCCGGAACTTGGTGGACATCATGTACGCCTGGAAGCGCGCCCGGTTGATGTTGCCTAGCGGTCGGTGCGCAGCCAGCGCGTTCCAAGGATTAAAGGACAGCTTTTCATCCACGAACACCCGGCGCTCATCGGAATAGATTTCTTGCGAGGTAGCAGTCAACGTCGCCACGGCAAGGTAGGGACTTTCGGTCTCGCTCCACTCGGTGTGCGCGTCTTCCACCGGCATCTTCTCGAGATCGGTGCAAAGCTGCACCCGTAGTTCCCACACGGCCTCGGCCTCCTCCTTGAAGAAGCGGCTGAACTCGTCGCGCAGCGCGTTCCACTCGCTGGCGTGCGGCAGGCCCTTCTTGTAGAGCGCCTTCAGGTTCTCCGACACCGGGAAGAGCCCGACCTTGCCGAAGTAAGCGCCCCAACGCAGCGCCGCCTGCGTGTAGTAGGTCTCGCCCAAAGGGTTGTTGGCCGGCTCGCCGAAGCCCTTCAAAAAGGCGCTCTTCAAGCCCACCGTCTCCAGCACGTTTTCGCCGATGCGCGCCGTCGTAGACACCACCTGCTTGAGCGCCTCCGGGTCGTTCGCGTGCTTGTCCAGCATCTGCATGTTTTTGAGGAAGCCCGCGGCATCCTTGGTGTCGAACACCGATCCATTGACCATGGGGAAATCCTGCGTCACCTCACCTTGGTGGTTGGGCACCTTTTCGCCCTCCAGGCCGATGATCTTGATGGCCAACCCGCGCGGCGAGGAGATGTGGTCGCTCAGGATGTCACCCGGGTTGGTGGAAAAGCGCATGATTACCCCGTAGGTGCCCGGCTGCGCCGCCAATCCCTGGCGCAACGGCTCGGGCAGGCCGTCCTTCACCGTCAATGCCGCTTTGACCAACGCGTGGCTTTTGGAGTGGACAGCTCGGGTGGTGCGACGCTGCCGGTCGCCGATCTTGTGCATGATGTCATGCATCGTCGCCGCGATGTCGTCGAAGGTCTTTTGCTCGTCGGGCTGAACGGTTTCCACCGAGTCGCTGTAGGGTACGAAGGACGTGCTCATGCCTCGTGATTCGCTGGCCGCAGCGGGGTCGGTCGGAGTGTTTCACCACAGCCGCCGACCGGAGAAGATCAGGAAACCAAAACATACTGCCTGAAAGGTGCAGGCCGCCCCGGCGAGTTGCCAGGGGAGCGAGTCGCCCCACAGCCGCGGCGGCGCTTCAGGCCGGGGACGGTTCCAGCGTGAGAACAAGTCGTGCGCCGTGATCAGACATGCATGGTAAATCCCGTAAATGAGGTAATGCGCCGCCGTGCCGTGCCAGAATCCCATCACGCCGAAGGTCAGGAAGTTGGCCACGTACGCCGGCGTGTACTTGCTGCGAAACCACTTCCGTTTCACCGCCAGCAGCACGAAGCGCATGTAGATAAAATCCCGGAACCAGAACGACAGCGAGATGTGCCAGCGCGTCCAAAACTCCTTGATGTTGCGCGAGACGAACGGGAGGTTGAAGTTCTCCGGCACGCGAAATCCAAGCAGGTATGCGAACCCCACGGCGAACGCGCTGTACCCGGCAAAATCAAAGAACAGGTA
This sequence comes from uncultured Chthoniobacterales bacterium, assembly GCA_964250955.1. GTDB lineage: Bacteria > Verrucomicrobiota > Verrucomicrobiia > Chthoniobacterales > SZAS-18 > CAHJWO01. The sequence goes on from CAXUIU010000001.1 coordinate 33,251, forward strand.
GAAGCTGTAAGCGTACATGTACGACACCGTGTTGCCCAGCGTCGGGGTAGGTGGAACAGCGTTCATCCAGTGGAAGCTGATCCAGTACGCCAACACAAACTTGTACAGAAACCCGGTGAAAATTCGGTGCATCCCTGCATCGAGGTCATGCCAGAACGTCGCGCGGTCGTCCGGCTTGGCCCATTCGGCAGAGAAGCGCCGGTAGCGGTCAATGGGGCCCGACGACACGGTCGGGAAGAAAAAAAGGAACGTCAGGAAACGCCCCGGCGTCAGCGCGGTGATGAGCCCGTCGTGAATGCCGAAGAGCACGTCCACCGCGCGCAGGGTGGCGTACGACAGCCCGAGGAACTCGACCAGTCCCGCCGCGCCGACCGCGCCGGCCGGTTGCGCGGCGGTCGCGGCATCCGGGGCGTTGACGGGCAGGAGCTTCGCCGCGAGCAGCGGCAGGAGGGCGACGAACACCGCCAGCCACCCGGGCCAACGCGCCTTCGTGCGTCGTCGCACACCGAGCAGCGCCGCGGCCAGGACATACTGCGCCGCACCGAACCCAACCAGCGCCCAGATCGGTCGCAAAGCCGGTGCGGACGCCTCGAACCCACCCGCGTATTGCACCGCCAGCATCCCCGCCGTGGCGACGAGCGCCCATGTTTGCTTCAACCACGCGGGCACCCGTGGCAGCAGCCCGCGCACGAGTACTACCGGCAAGAGGACGTAGATACCCGCCAGCCCGAAGTACAAGAAGCTGGCGTACGGCGTCACGGGAGAGACTTCCCGCCGTTGGCTGCCATTTCGACGAGCCGGCGACGGTCCGCCTTGCCGTTGGCCGTGAGCGGCAGGGCGGAGCGCAGGTAAATTTTGCGCGGCAGCATGTAGGTGGGCAAACGCTCGGCGAGCGCGGCGCGGTAGTGATCGGTCGCGGCGGTGACTTCCGCCGGTGCGTCGGGGCAGGGGCCGTCCGGCACCACGAACGCCACGAGGAACTGCATCGCGCCGCCCTTGTTCACGAGCACCACGGCGCATTCGTGCACATCGGGCAACGCGCGGAAATTTTCCTCGATGTCGGCGAGTTCAATCCGGTAGCCATGGAACTTCACCTGGCTGTCCTGCCGACCGTCGAAATACAGCAGGCCATCCACGTGCGTGCCGCAGTCGCCCGTTTGGTAAGCGCGTTGGCCGCCGTGCGTAAAGAACGCTTTCTCGGTCAGGTCCGGCCGGCCGAGGTAGCCGGGACTCACGTTGGGACCGGCGATGATGATTTCCCCACGTTCGCCGTCCGGCGGGCGGGTGCCATCATCGTGTTGCAGGAAGACCTCCGTGCCGGGCATGGCGCGGCCGATGGGCAGCGCGCCGCCCTTGGCGACGATCTCGCGCGTGATCTTGATCGAGGTGGTGGCGACGGTCGCCTCGGTCGGGCCGTACGTGTTCCACACTTCTGCCAGGGGGAAGCGGTCCAAGAGCCGCCCAGCGGTTTCGGTGAGAAGCGTCTCGCCGCAAAAAAGGAAGTGCCGCATGGCCGGCAGACGCGTGCCGTCGAAGGTGCGCTCCGCCAGGCAGAGGTGCGCGAACGATGGTGTCGAAACCCACACGCTCGGGTTGGCCGCAGACAGCGTGCGGAACAGCCCGACGAAGTCCGCGATCTCATGCCGCGTGAGGCTGTACAGTGTGCCACCGGTCGTCAGGCTCAGGTACAGGTCCATTACGGACAGGTCGAAGGAGAACGGTGCCTGGTTTAGGAACGTCTCCCCACCTTCGACGAACGCGTGCTCGCCGAGGGTCCAGTCCAGGAACGCATCCAGGCAGCGCACGGTGATGACCACGCCCTTCGGCTCGCCCGTGCTGCCGGAAGTGAAGATCGTGTACACCCGGGTGTCCGGCTGCAAAGAGTTGAACTCCGCGTCAGCCGGCGGTAGCCCGGCGATGATTTCCGGCGTCAGGACGAGCGTGGCGCCCGCGATGCGTTGGACCTCGTGGAGCCGGTGCGATGGCAGGCTGTCGTCCACAGGGATGTACGGGTGGCCGCTGCCGAGGACCCCAAGGAAGCCGGCGAGCATCTCGGGTTCCTTGTGGCCGAGCACGACGACTGGCGAAGCGTCGGCAGGAAGTTTTCCGCAGACGTGCGCCGCCACCGCACGGGCGCGGGCGAGGAGTTCGCGGTACGTCAACCGCAAGGTCGGCGTGCGCCCGGCCGAGGCGGTCTGGTGGGCCACCCGGTCGGGGAACCGCTCTTCCCAGCGTGCGAGCCGTTCAAAGAGTTGAGAGAACACGGAACCCATCCGTCAAAAGCCCTGGTACACGAACGGCGCGGTCACGAAGTCACCGCGACCATACAACCACAACAATGCTACGATAATCGCCAAATAGTAGAGGAAGCACACGACGGCACGAACCCGCGGACCACCCGGCAGCCGCAGGAACGATTCCAACGAACGAACCGCCGGTTGGCTCATGCGTGGGTGCTACGCCGCTCGATGTCGGCGACGATCTTCGCCGGGGTGGCCCAATCCTCGCGCTCGAACTCGGCCGGCGAAATGTCGAGGCCAAACTCCTCCGAGAGCCGAGCGATGAGCGTGACGATCCCGAGTGAATCGAGCATCCCGGAGTCGAAGAGCGGCAGGTCGGGTTCCGTGCGGACGCGGTCGCTCTCGGTGACTTCGGCGAGGATGTCGATGGTTTTGTCCGCCGTGGCATTCATGGGAAAATCTACCGCCCGGCCGGCGGGGTGGCAAGTGCGTTGCCGCCCGGCCGGCGCGGGGAGGCGGCGATGAGTTCGTCAAGCAGCGCAGAATACTCGGAGGAATTTATAGGGAGAGTCACCATTTTGTTACGCAAAGACGAAAGGAGCATGGCGTTGGCGAGTTCGACCGAGTGGATGCCTTCCTGGCCCGGGGCGAGCAGCGGTGCGCCCGAAAGGATGGCGTCGGCAAAGTTGGCGAGCACGGCGTGGTGCTGCCCGCCTGTGCTTCCGCTGGTGTCAACCGTACCTCCTGGCCGTCGGCAAACATGGCCCCGGCACCGGCAAAGCAGAGCCCGGGACCATAGCCCGCCAAGCCTGCTAGAATCTCCCGGGCATGATGCCCGCCCATCCCGCCGGCTCCGATAACTCCCAACCGCACCTTGTCTACCATCCCGGCGCTCAATTCTGAATCATCTTCTCCAACGTCGGGTCGGGCGTGGCGCCCAGCGAAGTGGCGATGCGATAGTGTTCCTGCGCGCGGTCCTTGGATGGCGGCTGGTTCGTGGCGTAGATCACGGCGATGTTGAAGTGCGCGTCGGCGTAGTTCGGATTGATGGCAATGGCCTTCTGGATTTCTTCCAATGCCGCCTCCGGCCAGCCCTTCTGGCTGGAGGTGATGCCGAGGTAGTTGTGCGCGGTGGCATTGCGCGGGTCGCGCTGGATGGCCCGCGTCAGGTAGTTGAGCGCGTCGTCGTAGCGGTGCATCCGGTAGTAGACGATGCCCAGCGTGGCGAGGCAGAACGCGTCGTCGGGCGTGATGGCGAGCGCCTTGCGCAGCGCGACCTCCGCACTCTTGAGCTTGTCTTGGCGGAAGAGCACGACGCCCTGGTTGGACAGCAGGTAGGCGTTCTTCGGCTCGCGGGCAAGAAGCTGGGTGTAGATGCGTTCAGCGTCCGTGTACTTGCCGCGCGAAAAGGAGTCGAGCGCGTCGCGTGCCATGGGCAGGAGTTCCTCGCTGACCAGCGGCTGCGTCGGCGCGCTCGTGCCTACCTTGGGCGAACCACCGCTGCTGCGGTTCGACGCGCCACGGGTCTGGTGATCGTCGGGTAGCGGGTCAGCCGAAGCGTTGTTGCGGTCGTAAGCCGTGGGGTCGGTGGCGGGATCGTTGCCGGCGTCCTTCGACCCCGCGGGCTGCCGGCCGCTGCCGACCTGCGCGATGGTCACGGCCATCGACGTGGTCGCATCCGCGTCCGCGACCGTGACCTGCGGGTCCTTGAAGAGCGCGCGCTCCTCGTCGGTCAACTGCACGGACGGGCGGCCGAGTTCCTCGATTTGGTTGTTGAGCGTGTTGCTCTGCACGTCGAGGCGGGCGAGTTCGTCGGTGAGGAGCTTCCGCGCCGCGATGCGCCGCGACTGGTCCTTCAACTCCTTCATGACGATGCCGCGCAGAAGTTCGTTCTCCTTGGTCATGCGCGCGAAATCCTCGCCCGTCTGCCCCTTGGCCTTCATGGCTTCGAGGTTCTTCGCGCCCTCGTCGAGCTGCTGGCGGAGTTCGGTGATCGTCGTGGCGGCACGGTCGTTCTGGTCACGGCTGGAGGCGAGTTGGTCGCGCAGGCCGGTCAGCTCCGACTGCATCCCGGCGAGTTCCCCCTTCTTTTTGACCGCCTCGTCGGTGAGGCTGACCACGCGCGCTTCGGCCGAGGCGAGCTTCTCGTTGAGGTTGGCGTTCTCGCCCTGGAGGGTCTGAATCTTCGTGACGGCGTCGCGGCCGAGTTCGACCTGCGCGGCGGCGTCATCGCGCTGCTTGGTGACTTCGGCAATGTGCTTCTCGTCGGCGGCCACGCGGTCGTCGAACTCCTGGCGCGTCTTGGCGATGCTGTCCATGTCGCCCTGTGCACGCAGGAGCTGACGCTTAAGGTCGGCCACCTGGTCACGCAGCTCCTTGCGTGTCTGGAGCGCGTCGGGCCCCTTGGCGGCGATGTCCTTGAGCCGGTCCTGGGCCTTGTTCAACCGCGCCTGGAGCCCGTCGCGGTCGGTCCGGGTCTGGTCGAACTTTTTCTGCGCCTCCTGCACCTGCCCGGCCAATTCGTCACGCTGCTTGGTGAGGGTTTGCTTCTGGTCGGCGAGGTCGTCGCGCTGCTTGGTAAGCGCCTGCCGCTCCTTCTGCGCCGCGGCGAGTGCGTCCTTCTTCTCCTGCTGGGCCTTTTTGAGTTCCTGCTGGGTGCGGTCGAGCTTGGCGCGCAGATCGGCCACGGTGCGGTCGAGCGCGTCGGTGGATGCCGCGGGCGCGAGGCTGCCGGCGGAGCCGGGACGGACATCGGGCGTGGGCAGGTCGTCGTCGGCGGTCGCCGCGCCCGGGCGGGTGCCGGCCATGGGAGCGGGGGTGGCCGCCTGCAAGGTGCCTTTTTCCTCCAGCTGGCGGATGGTCTCGGTCGTGCTGCGCAGGCGGTAGCGGACGATGAGCGTTTGCCAGTTCGGATCGGTTTGGGAGAGTTGTTCGAGCAGACTGGCGGCGAAGCGGTACTTGGCGAGGGCCGGGGCGCGCTTGCCTTCCTGTTCGAGCTTCTCGGCCTGCTGAACGGAAGTGTACGCCTTTAGAAACACCTCGGACGGATCGCTCCTGTTCACCGCCTCCGACACGGCGGCTTGTGCGCGGACCGTCTCCCCGAGCGGCAGCAGGCTGGCAACGCCGGCCAGCGCGCATGCCGTCATGGCGTTACGGAGGAAACGGGGAATCTTCATGTCAGGAGAGGAGGCCCAATCGACGCAGGCGATCAGGAAAACCGGCGGACAGTAGCAATGTACACCACGACGCCCGTCGGTTGACAGTGCAAAGTGCGTGCGGCAGATTGCCACGCGTCCGCCAGCGTCCGGCCGGGCGTACCCTGTCTCGCGTGCAAAGCGTCCTGGATCGTCCCGTTCTGGTGCTCAACCGGCTCTGGCAAGCCGTGAATGTCTGCACCGCGCGCCGCGCCTTCAACCTGCTCTACGAGGGCCACGCCCAGGTCGTCGCCACGGAGAGCGAAGACGGCGACCGGCAGTTCCTGACGCACGATTTCGAGAGTTGGCGTGACCTGTCGGAGCGTTCACCCGAGCCGGTGATGATCCAAGGCGTTTCGCTGAAGATCCGCGTGCCGCGCGTCATCGTACTGTCGATCTTCGACCGGCTGCCGAAGAAGGAGATCAAGTTCACCCGGCACAACATCTTCGAGCGCGACAACAACACCTGCCAGTATTGCGGGCGGGTGTTCGACCGGAAGGAACTCAACCTCGACCACGTCCTGCCGCGCGACAAAGGCGGCCTGACCACCTGGGAAAACGTCGTCTGCTCTTGTATCCGCTGCAACACGCGCAAGGGCAACAAGCTAGCCCACGAAGCTCACATGCAGCTCATCCGCAAGCCCAAGCGACCGAAGTGGCGGCCGTTCCTGCACCTGACGTGGGGCGGCCAGCACGACGAAAGCTGGAAGCACTTCGTGGACGTGGCTTACTGGAACGCGGAGTTGGGCGACTGACGCGCCGTTGCGGTGCCGCCAGCGGCGACGCTGTCAGAGAAGACCTTCCGGTAGCGTGCCCGCAGGGCACCTCGCAAAGTCCCTTCAACGCGCCACCGCGGACACCACCGCCGGCTTCGCCAACGCCCCGCCGAGCGCGGGCATCGGGTACACGCCGAGTACGAAGATCGTCACCACCAAGGCAACGATGGTGAACCGCGTGACTAGCCCGACCGGGATCGGCGCGGTGGCTTCCTGACCGGTCGCTCCGGATTGGAAGTACATCGCGCGCACTACCCGCAGGTAGTAATAGAAGCCGCAGCCAACCGTGACCACCCCGATGGCCGTGAGGAGGTACTGTTTCTGTGCGAGCGCGACCGAGAACACGAGGAACTTACCGAAGAACCCGCCGGTGAACGGCAGTCCCGCCAATGACGCCATCGCCGTCAGCATGGCAAAGGCGAGGAACGGCGAACGCTTGGCCAATCCGTTGAAGTCCGCGATGTCGTCGCCCGCGGAGTGGTTGGCGACGACGATCATCACCATGAAGGACAGCAACGTCATCGGCAGGTAAGCGGCCAGGTAGAACGACACCGCCTGACTCGGCAACACGCCACCGGGAACCGTCTCGGGAGAGTTGTTCAGCGACGCCGCGCCGACGAGCGCAACAAGGAGGTAGCCCGCGTGCGCGATGCTCGAATACGCCAGCAGGCGCTTGAGATTATTCTGCGGCAACGCGGCGAGATTGCCGTAGATCAACGTCGCCGCCGCCAGTACGACCAGAATGGTCGTCATGCGCCCGGCGATGGCCTGCGCGTAGAAGAACGTCAGCAGCACGCGCATGAACACCACGAAGCCTGCCGCCTTCGAGCCAACGGATAAAAATGCCGTCACCGGCGTCGGCGCGCCTTGGTAAACGTCCGGCACCCAGATCTGGAACGGCACGGCCGCGATCTTGAAGCCCAAGGCGATGACGAGCAGGAAAAACGCGAACATCAACGGAGCCGTGCTCGCCGTCGTGCCGGCCGGGTACATCCGCGCCAGCGCCGCGGAGACGGCGGCGAGGTTGGTCTGGCCCGTGATCCCGAAAATCCAGGTGATGCCGTACACGAAGAATCCCGTCGAGAGCGCGCCGAGGATAAGGTACTTCACACCTGCCTCCAACGACGCCGCGTTTCGCCGGGTGTAGCTGACGAGCACGTAAAAGGAAATCGTGACGAGTTCGAGCGAGACGAAAATCATCACGAAGTCCACCGCTGAGGCCATCCACATCAACCCCGCGCACGTCAGCACGGGCAGGGCAAGAAACTCGCCGAGGCCGCCGTGTTCGCTGGCGCCCGGGGTGAACTTGCGTACCACCACGAGGTAATCCACCGACATGACCAGGACGATGGCCGTCGTGAGGAGGGCGAAGCGTTTGAAGAACAAAGCCGGCGCGTCCAGGCTGTAGAAGGACTGGTAGGCGGCGTTCGTGTCGGTGTTGGAAAGGGTGTCCGACACCGGGTGCGCGCCGTAACTGGCCGCGAACACGGCGAGCAGGCCGGCGACGCCGATCCAGGCGAGGACGCGCTTGTCGCCGTTGATGAACAGCTCGCAGATCAACAACAACAAACCCAAGCCAAGAACCGCGGCTTCCAGGATGTACGGGGGCAGGTGCATAAAACGAAGTCAGCCGTGCGCCGCCGCTCCGTCCGCAGGCAAGGACGCCGATGGCTCGGAGGCATCGGAGGGTGTGCGGCCGTCGGCTTTGGTGGGCAGCGCGTAGTTGATGGCGGGCTTGATCGTCTCGGTCAAGGTACCTGGCCGGAAGCCAACCACCACCAACCCGAGGATGAGCAACGCCAAAGCCCAGCGCCGGCTGCCGACGAGGTCGGCGAACGCGACGGCGGGTGCCGCGGGCACGTTGTCCGAAGTCACCCGCGCCTCACCCAGGAAAACGCGCCGGTAAGCCCGCAGCATGTAGACGGCCGACATCACCACGCCCCACAGTGCGATCACGGTAGCGACTTGGTGATGGTTGAAGAACCGTGCGCCTTTGCTCAGGACGTTCGACTCCGCGCCGAACGCTCCGAAGAACACCATCACCTCTGAGGCGAAGTTAGCGAAGCCCGGCAGACCGATAGAAGCGAACAGCCCCAGTCCAAACACCAGCGCCAGATAAGGCATCGAACGCGCGAGACCACCGAGTTCGTCCATGCGCAGAGTGCCGGTGCGCGACCGCACCTCCCCAGCCACGGCGAAGAGCACCGCGATGGACAACCCGTGCGCGAACATCAACGTCGCCGCGCCCGTCAGGCCGATAAGATTGAGGCTGGAGATACCCAGGAAGATGTAGCCCATGTGCATCACGCTCGAATAGCCCAACATCATGTCGAGGCGCTTCTGCGCGATGGTCACGAAGCCGACGTAGAGGATGTTCCCGGCGAGCAGCACGAGGAGCACGCTCATCCAGTGGTGCATCCCGTCGGGCAGGAGCGGCACGGCGATGCGGATCAGGCCGTAGAGGCCGAACTTCTTGAGCACACCCGCGTGCAGCATGGCTGCCGGAGTCGGTGCGGTGGCATACGCACTCGGTGCCCAGGTGTGGAAGGGAAAAAGCGAGATCAGCGTGCCGAAACCCACCAGCACCAGCGGGAAGACCCACACCTGGGTCGCGTGAGCGAGGGGATGGTTGAGTGCCGCCAGCTTCGTGAGATCGAACGTCCGATCCGCCAGGGGCAAATTGACGTACAATCCCACCAAACCGACCAGCAACACGAAGCTGCCCACGGCCAGGTAGATCGTGATCTTCCACGCCGCTGCAACGCGGTCGTCACCGTGCCCCCAGATGCCGATCAAGAGGAAGGTGGGAATCAGCGCGAGTTCGTGGAACGCGTAGAAAAAGAATAGGTCGAACGACACGAATGCCCCCATGCACCCCGCCGCGATGAAGAGTAGACACGCATAGAAGCCATTGGCGCCTTCTTCCATGCGCGGCGATACCCACACGGCACTTAGTGTTACCAAACTAGTGAGCAACACCATCATCAAGCTCAGACCGTCCAGGCCAAGGCGAAAACTCAGGTCCAGCGCCGGGATCACCTCGAACATGCTGTAGGAGAACGGCCGGTCGTACACGGCCGCGAGCACCAGCGCGAACAGGAATGTGAACCACGCTGCCAGCAGCGAGGTCCGTCGCGCCGGCGCGCCGAAGAGCACCGCCAAGGCCGCGCCGAGGGGAACGAAAAGCACCAATGGCAGCAGGCTTTCGCCAACGGTCATGATGTGCGCGTGGTAAGTCATAGCGGGTCAGATCGGGGTTTAAGTGACGGCGAGATACACCAGCACCACCACGCCGATGCCGAAGAAGAAGGCGTACGCCTGGAGGTTGCCGACCTGGAGGAAGCGCAGGACAAACCCGGTCCCCCACGTCGCGCCGCTCACCCCGCGCACGCCGAGGCCGTCGATGATCCAGCGGTCGAACCATGCTGACAATGACGCGAGAGCATCCTGGGTGTTCCGCACGAGCGCCGCGTAGAGTTCGTCGACGTAAAACTTCCGCCGCAGGAACGGGAGGTACACCGGATCGACCGTGCGTCCGCGGTACACCACGAACCCGCTCAGCAAACCAAGCACAAATGCTCCGACCGCGATGTAGGGCACCAGTGCGAGCAGCCAACTGCCGCCCGGGTGGACTGCGTCCCCGCCAGGGTCGGCCTGATGCAGGAACGGTCCCGACACGAAGTGGTAACCGGCGAACACCGCCGGTACCGCTAAAATCACCAGCGGCCACGACATGACGGACGGCACCTCGTGAGCATGGGCAACGGCCTTCGACCTTGTCTGGTTGAGGAACACGACGATGAACAGCCGCGTCATGTAGTACGCCGTCAAAAACGCCGTGAACAAGCCCAGCAAGCAAATCACGGTATGCTGACGAGCCATGGCGACGAGGATCTCGTCCTTGCTGAAGAACCCGCTGAAGAACGGACAGCCCATCAGTGCCAGTGTCCCGAGCAGGAACGTCCAGTACGTCACGGGCATCTTCGTGCGCAGGCCACCCATCTTCCAGATGTTCTGCTCGTGGTGCATGGCGTGGATCACCGCGCCCGCGCCGAGGAAAAGCAGCGCCTTGAAGAAGGCGTGCGTAAAGAGGTGGAACATCGCCGCCTCGCTCGCCGAGCATCCCACCGCGCAGATCATGTAGCCCAACTGCGACAGCGTCGAATAGGCCAAGACGCGCTTGATGTCGTTCTGCTGCGTGGCGATGAGCGCCGCGAACACCGCCGTGACGATGCCGACCCAGGCGATGACCTCGCACGCCACCGGCACGAGGTGGAGCAGGAACGTGATGCGCACGAGTAGGTACACGCCCGCCGCCACCATCGTCGCCGCGTGGATGAGCGCAGACACCGGTGTCGGGCCTTCCATCGCGTCCGGCAGCCAGACGTGGAGCGGCACCTGCGCGGACTTACCCATTGGCCCACAGAAGACGAACAATGTCGCCACCGTCAGGTACGGGATCGACGACGCGAGACCGTCCGGCCGCAGGTCGTTGGTGGTCAACGTTTCTTCGATGCCGTGGAAACTCACCTGCCCGGTGAAATTCCACAGCATCAGGATGCCGATCATGAACCCGAAGTCACCGATGCGGTTGACCAGGAACGCCTTGTTGGCCGCGTCAGCCGCCGCGTTGCGCTCGTACCAGTGGCCGATGAGCAAGAAAGAGCTGACGCCGACCAGTTCCCAGAAGATGAACATCATCACGAAGTTGTCCGCCATGACGATGCCGAGCATCGAGAACATGAACAGCGACAACCCGCCGAAGTACCGCGCCATGTCGCGGTCCTCGTGCATGTAGCCGAGCGAATAAACGTGCACGAGCAGACCCACGAACGTCACGATCAGCAGCATCGGCGCGCTCAGGTTGTCCACCGTTAACCCGAACTCGATCAGGAGGTATGGCTGAAAATTCAACCACGCGAAGTGTCTGTGGATGTCGCCGTGGCGCGCCAACAACAGGCAACTGCCGACGAACGACACTGCCACAGCGGCCACCGAGAGGTAAGCGCTCACGCTCCGGCTACCGCGGGTCACGAGGAGGTTAAGCAGCACCGCTACCAGCGGGCTGAACAGGACGATCCAGGGAAGAAAAGGCATAGAGGCTACGTTTGGAAAAAAGACAACCCAACGCGCCGGGTCAGAACTGTAGTGTGTTGATGTCGTTGACCTGTACGGTCTGCTTCGCGCGGTAGAGCGCCACGATGATCGCCAAGCCGACGGCCACCTCCGCCGCGGCCACCGTGATGATGAAAAACACAAGCACCTGGGCGTTATAGTTGGGCGTGCCCTGCGCGGTGGGATTGAAGCGCGAGAAGGCTACCAGCGAGAGGTTGGCGGCGTTGAGCATCAACTCCAGGCACATGAAGATGATGAGGATGTTGCGCCGCAGCAGCACCCCGGCGAACCCGATGCAAAACAGCAGGCCGCTGACCAGAAGGTAATCGTTGAGCGTGACCACAGGACGGGAAATTTACTCCAGTTCGCGCTTGCTGAGCACGACCACGCCGACCGTGGCAACGAGGACCAAAACCCCGACAATCTGCAAAGGCAAATTGTAGCTCGTAAAGAGCGTGTGACCGACGCTCTGCACGTCGTTCACCGGTCCTGACAGCTCAGGCGCGGCAACGCGGCCAGCGGGAAAGTTGTTGAGTACGTGGACCAGCGCCCCGGCGAAAAGGAGGGCGATCAGCGCACCACCTCCGATGACGATGGGGTTCTTGTTCCGCCGTTGTCCCGCCCGTAGGTCGAGCAGCATGATGATGAACAAAAAAAGCACCATCACCGCCCCTGCGTACACAAGGATCTGGATGATCCCGATGAAAAACGCGTCCAGCGAAACGAAGAGCACCGCCAACGCGATGAAGCTAACCACCAAACTCAACGCGCTGGAGACCGGGTTCGGCTGCACGATCACCGAGACGCCGAAAGTCAGCATCAACAGCGCAAAAATCCAAAACAACACGGGACTCATGGGCCGGGAACAGGTCGCTGCTTATTTCTTGTCGTTCCACTTGTGGACGAGGCCCGTCTTGAGGCCGCCGATCTCGTAGAGCTTGTCCTTGTGGTGGACCATCTCGTCACGCGTGACGCCCGTGATGACGTACTGCTTTTGCAGGAAAATGGCCGACTCCGGGCAGACCTCCTCGCACAACCCGCAGTAGATGCAGCGGATCATGTCGATGTCGAAAGCCTCTGGGTACTTCTCCACTTTGCGGAATTTGTCACCATCCGCGATCTCGCCGGGCTTGATCTTGATGGCGCGCGGCGGGCAGATGAATTCGCAAAGTTGACACGCCACGCAACGCTCGCGGTCATGCTCATCCTTCACGAGTGCAGGCGCACCTCGATAGTAGTCGGGCAGGTGACTGTCCCACTTTTCCTCCGGGTACTGCATGGAAGTGCCTTTGGTCTTGCCGGTCAGCATTCGCCAGAAATGCCGGGTGGTGATCGCCAAACCGCTGAGAATGGAAGGAACGTAGAGTTTTTCCTTCAGCGAAAGTGCACGGCGAGAAACGGTGATTGCCATAAAATGAGAACGGAAGCCAGCTACTTCGGCATGAACGCCACGATGCCGGCGGTGATGAAGATGTTAACAAGAGCTGCCTCAAAGAACACGATCCAGCCGAGCTTCATCAACTGATCGTAGCGGAAACGTGGCAGCGTCCAGCGAATCCAGATGAAGAAAAGCAGGAGGAGAATGACCTTCGAGAAGAAGCAAACGATGTTCGCCAGACCCCAGAACGTGCCGATGATGCCAGGTCCGGCGTGATCAGCCATGAACGGGATGTTCCACCCGCCGAGAAAGAGCGTCACGATCAGCGAACAGCCCGTGATCATCGCCGCGTACTCACCCAGGAAGAACAGCGCGAACTTCATCGACGAATACTCGGTGTGGTATCCGGCCACGAGTTCCGTCTCCGCTTCGGGCAAATCGAAGGGCAAACGGTTCGTCTCCGCGAAGATCGAAACCGTGAAGATGAAGAACGAAATTAACATCGGCAATAGCAGTGCCCACTGGCGCGCGTGGAACCCGGCTGTAATCGGCAGAATCGTCCAGCCGTTTGCTACCTGGTACTCAACGATTTTAGGCAAGTTGAGTTCACCCAGTGCCAGAAACAGCGGGATGATAGAGAGACCGAGCGAAAGCTCGTAGGAAATCATCTGCGAAGTCGAGCGAACCCCACCCAAAAACGGGTATTTGGAATTCGACGACCATCCGGCCAACACGATGCCGTACACGCCCAATGAGGCGACGGCAAACACGAACAGCACGCCGATGTTGACGTTAGCAATCACCATCGACTGACCCAAAAGCGTGCTGCCGAAGGGAACTACCGCGATGGTCAACAACGCAGGCACCATCGCCAGACACGGGGCGAGCCAATAGTAGAATTTGTTGACGTGCGCCGGGGTAAAATCCTCTTTGAGGAGGAACTTCACGGCATCCGCGATGGGTTGACCCATCCCGCCGAGCGGCCCTTGCAAATCCTTCTTGAAGCCAAGCAGCGTGGTCGGGAAACCCGTGCGGTTCGGCCCGACGCGGTCTTGGATCAGCGCGCTGACGCGTCGCTCGGCATAAACTGTGTACGACACGATGGGCAGGATCACCGCGAAGATGATCGCCAGGATCTTGACCAGCGAAATGATGGTGAACGACCAGTCCATGGCTCAGGGGTTCGGCAACGAACCGACCGTCTTCTCGTCGGCGGCTTTGGGCACGTCTTTCTTTTCCTCTTCGTGGATCACCTGCACGCCAAGGTCGCCGATCTTGCTCAGGCTCAGGCCAGCGAGGGCAGGGGTATCGTTCGCCATCGACTTGAACACGTCCTCGACCATGTAGAGGCCGTTGCTGCCGGTGAGCGCAAGAATCAGGTCGCGCAGGATTTCCCAATCGTCCCGCGTGTCGCCTGGAGCGACGATGGCACGGTTGAGGCGCTGGAGACGGCCCTTGACGTTGATCATCGAACCACGCTTCTCCGCAAACCCGAGTCCGGGTAGGACCACCGTGGCCGCCTTCGTAGTCGCGCTCGGCAGCATGCCTAGCGAGATGAGGCAGGGAAGGTCTTCAAGCCCTTTCGCCGTCGCACCGATCTCGGTAGCGTCCTCGTGCAAACAGATCAGCGCGTGGATGCGTGCGGAGTTAATGCCTTCAGCAATCTCCTTGAGCTTTGCGCCGGGTTCATCGGACGCCACGCGCAGGAGCTTGGCTCCGGCGGTGTTCGGGTTACCGTCTTTGCTCAACAAAATGTCGTCGCCCGCCTGCGGACGGGGCACCACGTCGATGAGCGTGACTTTGAGCGCGTCGGCGAGCCGGCGCGTGAGGTAGAGTTCCTCGTTGGTCATCCGTGCGCTGGCGACGATGGCGATTTCCTCGCCCTTGAAGTCCCGCAACTGTCCGGCGGCGCGCTTGGTGGCCGCCTGCCACTCGGCGTCGCGGAACGCGCCGTCGTTCTGGCGCACCTGCGGGGCGACGAGCCGGCGTTCGTCGTGGAGGTAGTGGAAGTTGAGCCGACCGTAGTCGCACATCCACACGGAGTTCACGTCGTTGTTCTCGCGCGGGGTCTGGCGGTAGACCACGTCCTGCCGGCTGCCGACCACGGTGTTGCAGCCTGTCCCGCAACTCGTGCAAATGCTCTTGGTCTCCTTGAGGAACCAGACGCGCATTTTGAAGCGGAAATCCTTCGAGGTCAACGCACCGACCGGGCAAATGTCCACGGTGTTGAGCGTGTAGTTGTTGTCGAACCGTCGCTCGGGGTGCGCCGTCAGGGTCGAGTAGCTGCCGCGGTCCACGAAGCCGAGCGCGTCGTCGTGGGCAATCTCCTTGGAAAAGCGGATGCAGCGCGAACACAGGATGCAGCGTTCGTCGTCGAGCACGATGCGCGGCCCGAGGTCGACATGCTTGGGTTTGTGAACCTTCTCGTCCAAGAAGCGCGAGGAGGACTGACCATATTCCACGCTGAACTCCTGCAAGCGGCACTCACCTGCCTGGTCGCAGATCGTGCAGTCGAGCGGATGATTGATGAGGAGGAACTCCATCACTCCTTTGCGGCAATCCTGCGCCATCTGGGAATCTGTGCGGATGCCCATGCCCTCGGCAATATCCTGCGCACAGGAAATCTGCGGCCGGGGAATCCAGTTGATGACCGGCTTGCCGTCCGGCCCAAGCTCGGGCTTCCTGTCCGCGCCCATTTTGGGCATGCCCATTTCGATCAGGCACATGCGGCAATTGCCCGGCGACGAAAGCTTCGGATGGTAGCAATAGCGCGGGACGTACGCGCCGGCCTGCGTGCACGCCTCGATGACGCGCGTGCCCTTGGGGAACTGGTGCCAGACGCCGTCCACCTGCACGTTCAACATTTGAACGGCTGGGGGCGCGGTGATCGTCGAAGAATCGCTCATGGCTGCTGGTGCGTTGAAAGAATGAAAAGGGTGGGGGTTAAACTTCGCCCGCCTTACTGTCGTTGGAGAGTTCCCAATCTGCGTCCGGCTTCGGCACACCGCCGGGGGTAGCCGTGGCGACCTCGTGGTCGTGGACCAGCACCGGGCGGCCGTCGCGCAACGCCACGCCGTCAGACACCTCGCGCGGGGTGATGTTTCGCTGCGCCTTGGCAGCGAACTCGTCCGGGAACTTGCCGAGAAAACTCTGCGTCGGCCACGCGCACGCCTCGCCGAAGGCACAGATCGTCTTGCCGGCGATGTTGTCGGCCACGCTCTTGAGGACAGCCGGGTCCTGCTTGGCGCCTTCACCGCTGACCATCCGGCGCGTGATCTTTTGCATCCACAGCGAGCCCTCACGGCAAGGGGTACACTGGCCGCAGCTTTCGTGGGCGTAGAACTCGTTGAGGTTGGCGAGGGTTTCGACCATGTCGCGCGAATCGTCCATGACGATCACGCCGCCCGAGCCTGCCATCGAGCCGACGGCCGCGAGCGTGTCGAAGTCCATCGGGATCTGGTCGAAGGTGATTTCCTTGTCCACCATCGCGCCGTCTGGACCCTTTTCCTTGATTTTGTACTTGTCGTCGGCACGCAGAACCTTGGCGCTGCTGCCACCAGGGATAATAGCCTTGAACTTGCGTCCCTCCTTCGGACCGCCGCACACGTCGTGGAGCAACTCGCCCATCGTCAACGAGCCAACCTCCACCTCGAAATAGCCCGGCTTCTGCACGTCGCCGCTCACGCACAGGATGCGCGTGCCAGTGTTGTTGGGCCGGCCGATCTTGGCGTACTCGGCACCGCCCATGTGGACGATATGCTTCACGTGGCAGAGCGTCTCCACGTTGTTGACGATGGTCGGGCACTGGTACAACCCGAGCACCGCAGGGAAATAGGGCGGCTTGATGCGCGGGTAGGGGCGCTTGCCTTCAAGCGACTCGATGAGGCCCGTCTCCTCGCCGCAGATGTACGCGCCAGCACCGCGGTGGACGTAGATTTCGCAGTCGAAGCCGCTGCCGAGGATGTTCTTACCGAGGAAGCCACGCTCGCGGGCTTCCGCCAACGCACGCTCCAGAATCTTCGCGCCTTCCGGGTACTCGCCGCGGATGTAGATGTACGCCAGCTTCGCGTTGACCGCGTAGCAGGAGATCACCATCCCCTCGACCAATTGGTGCGGGTCCTGGTGGATGATGTAGCGATCCTTGAACGTCCCTGGCTCGGACTCGTCAGCGTTGCAGATTAAATAGATCGGCTTCGGACCATCCTGCTTGATAAAGCCCCACTTCACCCCGCACGGGAAACCCGCCCCGCCGCGCCCGCGCAGGCCGCTGGCTTTCACCTCGTTGACCACGTCCGGCTGGGACATCGTCAGCGCCTTCTTGAGGTCTTCGTAGCCGCCGTCTTCCAAGTACGAACCGATATCGGGTTTGTAGCCCGGGCGGTCCACGTTCTTGAAGATCATCCGGCGCTCGCGCGGATGGGGCTGTTTGATCAGCGAAACCATAAAAGTTGCCTTACTGGTACTTGTCCAAGATTTGCGACGCCGACTCCTTGTCGACATGCTCGTAGAAATCGTCGTTGACCATGCACACCGGCGCGGAGCCGCAGCTCGCCAGGCACTCGACGAACTCGATGGAGAACTTCCCGTCCTCCCCGACCGTGAACGGCGTGCCGTGCCCCGCGTGCTTGGGACGATCAATGTGCGCTAGTTCGCAGAAGTCATTCAGCAGTCGGTACGAACCCGCCATCGCGCACGACAACGTCCGGCAAACCCGGATGTGGTGCTTGCCGGGAGGTGCCGCACGGAACATCGGATAAAACGTCACGATCTCCAGCACGTTGATGGGCTGAAGTTCGAGCTTGGCGGCGACCCAGTCGGTCGTTTCCGGCGCGATGTAGCCAAAGTGTTCCTGCAAAAGGTGGAGCAGCGGCAGCACGGCGCTCCGCTTCGAGACGGGGTAGTGCGTGACGACCTCGTCGATCTTCTGTTCCAACTCGGCGGGGATTTCCATGCGCGGCAAAAGGAGGGTTACAGCGGAGACTATTCCGACTTCGTACTGGTCGAGGAAGTCGTGGTGCTGGTCCCGTTGGCGTCGCTGGTCGAGGTGCTCGTGGTTGTACCCACGGTGCTGGAGAACTCCTCCACCTCGCTGTTCTTGTACGTCACCGAGAGCGACTCTTTCCCCTCCACCCACGTGTTCGTGTGCTTGGAGAAAATGCCGAAGTTCTTGGTTTCGCCGGTGGTCGACGGCGCGCCGAAGAGCGCGTTGACCTGCGTTTCGTTCATGCCCTTGCTCAGCTTGGCGACATTGGCCGGTGTGACTTTGGTGTTACCGGCTTCGGTGACCTTGGCGTTCCCTTGCTTGTCGCAACCGACGTTGCCGAAAGTGACGGCGAGGCCGAGGACAGCGCAACCGAGCAGGGATTGGAGGCGGGTTTTCAACATATTGGTACAAAAGGAAGGGTCAGCGGTCGCACTCGCCCATGACGAAATCCAGGCTGCCGAGGATGGCGACCACGTCGCTCATCATGTGACCGGGGATCAGCTTGGGCAGGATGCTCAGATTGACGAAGGACGGGGCGCGGATCTTGAGCCGGTGCGGCACGCCACCACCCTTGCTGTTGATGTAGAATCCCAGTTCACCCTTCGGATTTTCGGCCCCGAAGTACACTTCGCCCGGAGGCGCGTCAATGCCCTGGGTCACGACCATGAAGTGGTGGATGAGTTCCTCCATCTTCATCAGTACGGCCTGTTTGGGCGGAAGGATGTTTTTACCGTCCACGACATTGATCGGCCCATCGGGCATCCGGTCGAGGACTTGGTGGATGATACGCACGCTCTGACGCATTTCTTCCAGACGCACGAGGTAGCGGTCGTAGCAGTCCCCGACGCTGCCGACGGCCACGTCGAAGTCGTAGTTCTCGTAGCCCAAGTAAGGCGCTTTCTTGCGTACGTCGTGGTCCACGCCGGAGCCGCGCAGGTTCGGCCCGGAGAGACCGTAGGCGATGGCATCCTCTTTGGAGATGTGGCCCACGTCCCGGGTACGGTCCACGAAGATGCGGTTGCGGGTCAGCAGCCGGTCGGTCTCGTCGAGCGCGGGGACGAAATCCTTCAGGAACTGCCGCAACTGCCCTGGGAAGTGCTCGGGCATGTCGCGCGTCTGCCCACCGACACGGGTGTAGCTCGTCGTGAAACGCGCCCCCGTCAGTTGCTCGATGAGATTATAAATCTTCTCGCGCTCCGTGAAAGTGTACATGAAGACGCTGAGCGCCCCCGTATCCATGGCAAAGGCTCCGAGTCCCAGCAGGTGCGCCGAGATGCGCGCGATCTCGCAGCAGATCACCCGGATGGCCTGGCCGCGCGGAGGCAGTTCCCAGCCCATGAGCTTCTCCACGGCGAGAGCATACGCGACGTTGTTCGCCAAGGGAGCGAGGTAGTCCAGCCGGTCCGTGTACGGGATGAACTGGTTGTACTGCATGTTCTCGGCGATCTTCTCGTCGCCGCGGTGCAGGTAGCCCATGTCGGGCGTGACCTTGGTGACGGTTTCGCCGTCGAGTTCAAGCACGAGGCGCAGGACGCCGTGGGTCGCCGGGTGAGAAGGACCCATGTTCAGGGTCATCTTCTCGCCAATTTTGTCGTCGGTGGTCTCTCGCAAACTGCCGAGGGACGCTTGGGTGCGCGCCAGCGTGTCAGGCGCTTCGATTTCTTGGATGCGCGTAGCCATGGGAAACGGGGGGCGACGGGCGGTGCCAAGAAACGAACGGACCACGGCCAGCCTGCCCTCTATAAGTAGGTTCTGCCGCCATAGTGGCGCAAGCGCGAATTGTGAAATATTTCACAAGCGTCGCTTGCTCGGCCGAGGCATTTGCGGGAAATTAGCTCACCGCCGGATACTTCCGCCGGGAATCCTTTTTCGCCATGAGCAGCGCCACCACGGAACCGCCTCCTGCCACCGACTTGAAGCCAGCCGCCACCACTCCGGTCGCCCGGCCGCTGTCCAAACGCCCGCGCGTCGTCGTCATCGGGGGCGGCTTCGGCGGGGTGGAAGCCATCAAAAAGTTCAAGGGCGAGGCCGTGGACGTGACGCTGATCGACCGCAGCAACCACCACCTTTTCCAGCCGCTGCTCTACCAAGTGGCGACCGGGGGGCTGACGCCTGCCAACATCGCCCGGCCCCTGCGCGAAATCTTCCGCCACCAGCAAAACGTTGATGTCGTGCTCTCCGAAGCGCGCCGCATCGACGTGGACGCGCGGCAAGTCATCACGGAAGACCTCGTGATCCCTTACGACTTCCTGATCCTCGCCACGGGCTCGCGGCACAGTTACTTCGGGCACGATGAGTGGGAGAAATTTGCCCCCGGCCTCAAGAGCGTTGCTGACGCCGTCGAGATTCGGAGGCGGATGCTGACTGCTTTCGAGATCGCCGAGAAAGCCGTTGACCAGGCCGAGCGCGACGCGGCGATGACTTTTGTCATCGTCGGGGGCGGCCCGACGGGATGCGAGATGGCCGGGGCGATCAGCGAAATCGCCCGGCACACGATGACGCGCGACTTCCGCCACATCGATTCGGCTAAGGCCAAGATCATGATCATCGAGGGCGGACCGCGCATTTTGGGCGGCTTCCCGGAGGTCCTCTCGGACAGCGGTCGCAAGCAGCTTCAGCAGATCGGCGTGGAAATCCACGAGGGCCTGACCGTCACGAACGTCACCGCGGAGGGCGTCGAGGTGAAGGGCGGCCAGTTTGTGCCTGCGCGCACGGTCATCTGGGGAGCTGGCAACATGGCTTCGCCGCTGGGCAAGTCGCTCGGCGTACCCGTTGATAGGGCCGGCCGCGTGATCGTCAACGAGGACCTGACTATCCCCGGCCATCCCGAGGTGCAGGTCATCGGCGACCTGGCGAACTTCTCCCATCAAACCGGCAAGCCGCTGCCCGGCGTCAGTCCGCCCGCCATGCAGGAGGGCCGGCACGCCGCCGCCAACATCCTCGAAACGCTCGCTGGCGGCAAGCCGATGAACTTCGAGTATTGGGACAAAGGCAACCTGGCAACCATTGGCCGCAACCGCGCCGTGGCCGACCTGCCCTACCGCATCCGCTTCGGGGGTTTCATTGCTTGGTTCTTGTGGGCCGTCGTCCACATTTTCTACCTGGTCGGCTACCGCAACCGGTTCGCGGTGATGGGCGAGTGGCTGTGGAACTACATCACGTTCTACCGCGGCTCGCGCCTGATCACCGGCATGCAGAACGGTCAAGAGGCGCTGCACCACCCCGCGCCCGGCGCGGAACCGATGGCGGCACCGGGCGGCGTGCCGATGGCTCTCGGGGCGTCCAAACCCTGAGGGGTTCCCTCCCGTGCGCTGTTTTTACTCGCCGGGCTACTACCTGCCGTTGCGGGAGGGGCATCCGTTCCCCATGGTTAAATTTCCGCTCGCCCACGAGATGCTCTTGGCGGGCGGTGCGGTGGAAGCAGCCGACGTGGAAGAAGTGACCCCCTGTGCGCGGGAACACCTGGAGCGTGTCCACACGCCCGAGTACCTTGACCGGCTCTCCCGCGGCGACCTTTCCTCGCGGGAGGCCACGGCGCTCGGCCTGCCTCCGTCGCCAGAACTCTTCGCCCGCTGCGCCCGGGAAGTGGAGGGCACCCGCCGGACCGTGCGGGCGGCGCTCGCCGATGGCGTCGCCGCCAACCTCGCCGGCGGCACGCACCACGCCTTTGCGGACCGCGGAGAGGGGTTCTGCGCGCTCAACGACGTGGTCGTGGCCGTGCGCGACCTGCAAACCGACCGCCCCGAACTGCGGATCATGGTCGTGGACACCGACGCCCACCAGGGCAACGGCACCCACGCGCTTCTCGGCGCGGACCCGCACGTTTTCACCTACTCGATCCACGTCGCCGCCAACTATCCGAGCCGTAAGGTGCCCGGCTCGCTCGACGTGGGCTTGGAGCGTTTCGTCACCGGCCCCGTGTTCCTCGACGCCCTGCGACAATCGTTGCCGCCGGCCGTAGAATCCTTCCGGCCGGACCTGGCGATCTGGATTTCGGGCGCGGACCCGCACCAAAACGACCGTTTTGGCCAGATGCAGCTCACCCTGAAGGAGATGTCGGCGCGTGACGCGTTCGTGCTGGGCCTGTTCGTGCCGCAAGGCATCCCGGTGGCCGTGCTGTACGGCGGCGGGTACAACCGTGAGTTGAACAACACCGCCCGACTCCATCGCAACTCCGTCGAAGCGGCGGCGCGCCTCGCCCGCGGTGAGGACCTCGCTGTTGCCAGCGATCATTAGAGCATCAGGTGCTTTCCGATGTCCCGCCTCCCAACAATCTTGGCATGGTGTCGCCTCGCTGCTGCGGCTGCCTTTCTGCCGCTGGTGTTCTGGCGCGCTCCTGCGTGGTCACCCGTTGCGCTCCTCTTCGCTGGGCTGCTCAGCGACGTAGCTGATGGCATCCTGGCGCGTCGCTTGCACGTGGCTACCCTGGCGCTGCGTCGTCTCGACACGCGCGCAGACATGCTCTTCTACGGCAGCGCGGTGGTTGCCGCTCTGGTCTGGGCATCCTTTCCACTGGCTCGTTTGTGGCCGTGGTTGGCTGCTTACGGGTTGCTCTTCGCGGTGCGCAATCTCGTCGATTACTTGCGCTACCGTGCTTCGCCTGCTTATCACATGTGGTCGGGCAAGCTCTGGTCGGTCGTACTCTTTGTGCATCTCATGACGCTTTTCTATGGCGTCCAGGCTTTCTTTCTGCTGCCGCTGGCCTTCGCGTGCTACGCCGTCAATGCGGCGGAAGGCATTGTTGCCAGCTTGGTGTTGCCGCAGCCCTGCACAGATGTTCCCACCGTTTGGCACGCCTTCAGCCACCCGCTCAGCACCTAGCGATGGATTCCGCTTCCCATCTCCCCGGCTCGGACGGCGAACACGCCCTCCAGCGCCAGCACGGCACCGAGCGCCGTGCGCAGGCGTTTTACAACCATCAAGTGCTCGACCATCTCAACGACCGGATGCGCACCTTCGTCGCGGCGCAGGAGTTGATGTTCGTCTCCACGGCCGACGCCGCCGGCAACTGCGACTGTTCGATCCGCGCCGGCCCCCCGGGCTTCGTCCGCGTCGTGGACGAGCGTACCCTGGCCTACCCCGAGT
>CAXUIU010000001.1:56032-59146 GCA_964250955.1 uncultured Chthoniobacterales bacterium
GCTGCAACGGCGGGAGGGCGAGCCGCGGCAACCTCTCGTAAAACCCTCACATCGGCCTACTCCTCGTGGATTTCTTCCGCTCGACGGTCGGCTGCCACGTCAACGGCGAGGCGCGGGTGGTGGAAAACGACGCGCTGCTCGCGGAAGGCGGCGCGTTGGGTGAGGCAGTGCGGGAGTCCCTCACCGACGATGCCGCCGGGCGGCGGCCCGAGCGTTGGGTGGTCGTGCGGGTGGAGGAGGCGTACATCCATTGTTCCAAGCACATCCCGCTGCTCGCCAAGCGCGACAAGGACATCCCCTGGGGCACCGACGACGCCGCGGCCAAGGGCGGCGACTTCTTCGGCGTGCGCGACCTGCCGCGCCCGTGGCGGCGCGAGGAGGAATGAAGCGGTCCACCCACGTCCTGCCGCGCCACCGGATCGCGGTGGTCGGCACGGGCGCGGTCGGCGGGTTCTACGGGGCCAAGCTCGCGTACTACGGGCGCGACGTGCATTTCCTCATCCGCTCGGAGGCCGAACGCACCGCGGTGCGGCGCTTCGGGCTGCGCGTGAAGAGCAAGGAGAGCAACTTCCGCGTGGCGAAAACCCACGTCCACGCCACGACCGACACGGTCGGCCCGTGCGACCTCGTTCTCATCGCCGTCAAGGCCACGGCCAACGATGCGCTGCCCGCGCTGCTGACCCCGCTCATCGGGCCGGACACCGTGCTCCTGACCCTGCAAAACGGCCTGGGCAACGAGGATTTTCTGGCCGAACGCTTCGGCGCGGAGCGTGTCCTCGGCGGCCTGTGCTTCGTGTGCCTGAACAAGACTGCCCCCGGAGTCATCGAACACCTCGGCTACGGCACGGTGTCCCTGGGCGAACACGCCGGCTTCCCGCTGCCGCGCACCCACGACATCGCGTGGGAGTTCAAGCGTTGCGGGGTCAACGCCCGCGTCGTCGCCGACCTTGCCGAGGAACGCTGGCGCAAGCTCGTCTGGAACATCCCCTTCAACGGCCTGACCGTCCTCGCCACCGCGCAACGCCCCGCCGGCGCGCCGCCCGCGTCCACGGCCGACCTGCTGTCCGACCCGACTTGGTCGTACCTCGCGCGCCGCTTGGCCGACGAGGTCGTGGCCGCCGCGCGCAAGCTGGGCTACCCGGTGCCGCCGGACTTTGCCGACACGCAGTTCAAGCGGACGGCGACGATGGGCGCCTACCTGCCGAGCACGACGCTGGACTACGCCGCCGGCCGGCCCCTGGAACTGGAAGCGATCTGGGGCGAGGCGTACCGGCGCGCGTTCAACGCCGGGGCCGAGGTCGGCCGGATGGAGACGCTCTACCACCTGCTGCGCGCCCTCCCGCCGCGCCGCGCGGCGTCTTAACTGACCGGTCGGTTACGAGAACGAACACTTCTGCTGCAACGCCACCGCGAGCCGCTGGAGATATTCCGCTCGCGGCACGTCCGCCGCGCCGAACGTCTTCAAATGTGGCGTCGTCCACTGGATGTCGAGCAACGAGTAATCGCGCACCCGCATCCATTCCACCAGCCGCACGAGCGCCACCTTCGACGCATCCGTGACCGTGTGGAACATCGACTCCCCGAAGAACGCCCCTCCTAGCGCCACGCCGTACAGCCCACCGACGAGTTCATTGCCGAGCCAGCACTCCACGCTGTGCGCGTACCCAAGCCCGTGCAGGTCGCGGTAGGAGCGGATGATCTCCTCGCTGATCCACGTCTCCGTCCGCTGGGCGCAAGCACGGATCACCGCCTCGAATGCCGTGTTCATCCGCAACTCAAAAACGTTCTTCTTCAGCGTGCGCCGCAGACCGTGGGGAAGGTGGAAGCCGCCCGGTTCCAGCGGGATGATCCCGCGCGGATCGGGAGAAAACCAACCGATCTCGCCGTCTTCCAGCGCCATCGGAAAAAGCCCGCGCCGGTAGCCTTCCAGCAGGAGCGGCGCAGACAGGTTGATGGAGCGGTGGCGGGACAAGGCAGCGGCGGGGAAGGGTTAGGGAAAATACCTCAACACCCCCGGCGCGTCCAACCCGCCCGCTTCAGCTCCCAGCTTCCGCCGCCGATTCCGGCCCGTCGTCGAGCGGGGCCGTCGGGATGGTCTCGCCGCGCTGGCGACGGATAAATTCCTCCGCCAGTTGGCGGTACGCCTTGGCCGCGACGCCGCTCGGGTCATATTCTAGGATCGTTTTGCCGAAGCTCGGAGCCTCGGCGAGACGCACGGAGCGCGGGATCATCGCCTGGTAGGTCGTCGTGTCGAAATGCTGGCGCACCTCGCCGACGACCTGTTTGCCCAGCGTGGTCCGGGAGTCGTACATCGTCATCACGATGCCACCGATGGCGAGGTTCGGGTTGGCGACCTCGCGGATTTGCCCGACCAACCCGACGATCTTCGAGAGTCCTTCGAGCGCGAAGTATTCGCACTGGATGGGGATGAGCAGTTCGTCGGCGGCGGCGAG
Source organism: uncultured Chthoniobacterales bacterium (assembly GCA_964250955.1). Taxonomy (GTDB): domain Bacteria; phylum Verrucomicrobiota; class Verrucomicrobiia; order Chthoniobacterales; family SZAS-18; genus CAHJWO01. The sequence goes on from CAXUIU010000001.1 coordinate 58,486, forward strand.
CGCGTTGGTCATGATGATGCCCAGCGACGGCGGGCAGTCCATCACCACGAAGTCGAATGGCGCGTCCTCGACCAGCGGGCGCATGATCTCGCGCAGGCGGATGAGGTGGTTGTCCAGCCGCGCCACCTCCACCTCCGCGCCGGCGAGGTCGAGGTCGGCCGGGATGACGAAGAGGTTGTCCAGCCGGGTGGGCAGGATCTGGTCCACGAGGTGGACCTCACCGACCAGCGCGCGGTAGAGACTCAGGTTTTCGAGCGATTCGAGGCCCAGGGCGCTCGTCGCGTTCGCCTGGGGATCGAGGTCGATGAGCAGCACGCGCCAGCCCTGCGCCGCCAGGCACGCCGACAGGTTGACCGCCGTGGTGGTTTTACCCACCCCGCCCTTTTGGTTGGCGATGGCGACGAGCTTCATGTGCATGGGTTGGGCGTTGCCGGGACCGTAGACGTAGAACAAAGTTTGTCCACGAACGCCAGTGCTGACACGCTTTTTCTTGGATGCCTTCTTCCCGCTACCCCCTGCCGGCCAGCGCGCCGGTGCCGCTGACCGAAAAACTTCTCATCTCCGCCGGCGGCTGGGACGTGCTCCGGCATGCCCGGGGCCTGCGTGAAGCGGGCCGGGTGAGTGGCGCGTCGTACGCGGCCCCTTTGTTGCAAGGCAGCGT
>CAXUIU010000002.1:0-14216 GCA_964250955.1 uncultured Chthoniobacterales bacterium
TGCTTTGCATTCATGTGGGACGGGGCTTCGGCAGCCACGCCTTTGATGTCAGCAACGCGGTTCTGCCGTTGGGATTATCTCTTCTTGGAGCTTTTACGCGCGGGCTTCGAGGAAGCCAGGAGCGCGGCACTATTGGTGAGCGTCTTCGCGTGGGCCTTCGCCATCTCACGCAGGAAGGGCGAACGGCTGCCGAGGTACTTCAAGGTGAGGAGTTCCTCCTTGAGCGTGTTCGCGGCACCGACGCGCAGGTGCTTATCCGTGACGAGCCAGCGGGCCAGGCTTTCGACGAGCTTCTCACTCGCTTGGCGCTGACCGTTCTCGATCTTGATCCAGCCCGGAGTGGAAATGAAACCGCGCGTGCCGAACATGCCTTGGGACAGGCCGAGTTCGTGGCGGAGGCTTTTTACTCGTTCTCCGAAAGTCATGGTGGGATGCAACTCAAACTTGCGTCCCCACTTACGTCAACCCTAATCTTTTCGCCTGACCGAAACGTATCAGAATCAACCTTCAGAGCATCCGACTGATCCCCGAGGCGAGCTGATCGACGAGGTCGCTCTCGGCCGCGACCACCGGGGCGTACCCGTCGCCTTGGATCGGCGCGTGGTAGACCCCTTCCCCGTGGCGCAAGACCTGACGGGTGTCGGCGGTTTCCACGTGCCAGTCAGCCTCCAGGATTGCCTCCTGGCCGCTGACGGCGTGGAACTGCCGCACGTTGACGCTCACCCGGTAGCGAAGCCGCGTGTCACCCGGCGCGGGGTTAGCGACGACGTTGCCGGAATGGAGACGCCGGCCCACGTCGGCGGCGAGCACCTGGCCGAAGTTGTCCTGCAACGGACCGGCCCAGTGTACCTTTGCAGGAATCTCGAACTTGTTCGGTCCGCTCTGGAAGACGAGTTCCGCGCGGTCCACGTACGTCGGTAGCGTCAGCGGCCCGATGCCGACGGCGAGGCCGCTCGTGCGAACCGTGGCGGGACCGGCGGCGCTGAGCCGGTAGTACTCGTCCTTCGCCCCACCGCAGCCGGTGAGGAGGCCGGAGGCAGCCAACGCGCAGAGGAACAACGGGGAAGCTTTCATAACAAAGAGGCGGTTCGTTAGTGACTGCCGCGCGGCGGCTCGGGGTTGCCGGGTTTGCCGAAGATGATGGAGTTGGGGCTGCGGTCCAACGTGGTGGTGAGCGTCTTGAGCGAGCGCAAGGTTTCGGTCAACTGTTGCAGAACGCCGGTGATATTCTGGTTGAAGGCGGACTGGCCGTTGTAGGCCGCGAGCGTCTTTTGCAACTCCGCGAGGTCCTTGCGCAGGTCGCCCGGGAGCGCCTGGGTTTCCTTGGAGCCGAGGAAACCGGTGGCGCTCTCCAGCGTGGCCTTGAGCGAGACCACTGCGTCGTTGGCGCTGGCGACGGTCTTCTCCAGCGGCAGGGCCTGCACCTTGTCGAGGATGCCGTTGAGCTTTTCTTGGATCTCGCCCAACCCGGAGGCCACGGTGGGCATCACGTCGTAACCCTCGACCTCGGCGATTTTGTCGGCTCCGGCGTCCTTCTGGAAGTCGAGATCCACGTAGAGTTGGGCGGTGAGGAGATTACCCGTCTTGAGCGTGGCGCGCAGGCCCCGCTCGACGCTCTCAGCGACACGGGCACGCGAGCCGTCGTAGTCTTCGGCGGGCACGTTGAGCAGCGCGGTCGGGTCGAGCTTGATGAGCACCGGCACGCGGCGCGCCGGGTCATCGGGCAGGTACTTGAACGAAACGCCCATCACCGTACCCACGCGGATGCCGCGGAACTCCACCGGCGCGTTGACGGCCAAGCCGCGCACGCTCCCCGTGAAGAGCAGCAGGTATGGCAGCGTGGGATTAAGGTCCGTCACCTTGTTGGCATCGTCGTAGGAGTTGAACAGGTGGAAAGGCGCGTTGTCGGGAAGATGCTGTCCTTTCGGATGGTGGACTTCCGGCTCGCTGAAGGTCACGCCGCCAGCAAGAATGGAGGTCAGGGTGCCCGTGCGGACCTGGAACCCGTCGGCACCGACCTTCACGTCGATGCCGCTGTAGTTCCAGAACCGCGTGTTGCGGTCCACAAGGTTACCGTATTCGCCGTTGATGAACGCGGTGAACTCGACCGTGCCCTCGTTCGGATGGAAGGTGCGAGTCTCGATCTTCCCCACGTCGATGCCCTTGTAGATGATGGAGGCACCCGGTCCGAGACTGCCGGCGGCATCAGCGGTCAAACGGATGCGCAGTCCCGGTACACCCGGCGGGGTGACGGGCGGGTTTTCTAATCCCTCGAAGCGACGCCTGGCATCCTTGTGCTGACCGGGCTGAAGTTCGATGTAGTTGCCCGACACGATGGTGTTCAGCCCCGAGATACCCGCCGAACTGTACCGAGCCCGCACCACCCAGATCTGCGTGTCGGACACGAGCAGGCGGGTGGCGTCGTGGGTCATGTCGAGATCGACGACCACGGTTTTCAGGTCGTCCGAGAGCTTGACGCCCGAGACGGTGCCGATGTTGACGCTGCGGCAGAGCACAGGGGTCTTGCCGGCGATGATGCCCTCGGCCGTCTCGAAGGAGACCTCGATCTCCGGTCCCTTGGAGGAATAGTATTTCACGACCAGCCACACACCGAGCGCGGCGGCGACCAGCGGGATGATCCAGATCGGCGACAGCAAACGGCGGCGCGGCTTGGTGACGGGTGCGGGCGGCGGACGTTTCTCGGGTGCGGATGCCGGTGCGGGCTCGGGGTTCGGGTCAGGCATGAGAAAATGCTATATCGACGGGTCAGGGGCGGGCGCGCTTGCCGGCGGTGTCCCAGATGAGACGCGGATCAAAGGACATGGCGGCGAGCATCGTCAGGATGACGACCCCCGCGAACGCGAGTGCCCCCGCCCCCGGCCGGATGGACATGACGCTGCCCAACTGCACAACCCCCACGAGGATGGCGACGACGAACACGTCCACCATCGACCAGCGGCCGATAAACTCCGTCACGCGGTACAGGCGCGTGGTGCCGATGGGATGTGTGGTGCCGCGTTGGGCCGCGATGCACAGCCACACGAGCGCGATGACTTTCAGGATCGGGATGAGCACGCTGGCGGTGAAGATGATGATGGCCACCGGGTAGTCGCCGTCCTGCCAAAACTGGATGACCCCGCTGATGATCGTGCTCTTCTGCGTGCCCTTAACGCTGCTCTCCACGTCGAGGACGGGCAAGAGGTTGGCGGGCAGGTACAGGAGGCCCGCGCTGATCATCAACGCCCAGGTGCGCGCGAGCGCGTTGGGCTTGCGCAGGTGCAGGGGGGCGCGGCAGCGCGGACACTGGCCCTGGTCGATGTGCGCGACGTTGCCGCAGGAGTGGCACAGCGCGAAACCACGCTCGGCAGCCGTAGGGATGGTAAAATCGGGCGTCACGCTTTGCGCTTGGCGTTTTCCAGGTGGTCCCAGAGTTCGCGGTAGTCGGTGGTGGCGACCGCGGCCGTCAGGCAGACGATGAACCCGACGTACGCATAGAACGAAATGCCGAGTTTCAGTTGGGCCAAGCTGCCGAGCTTGAGCAGGCTGACCAGGACGCCGAGGAGATACACCTCAACCATGTTCCAATGCCGCGCCTCGTAGACCAGCCGGCACAGGGCCGTCGAACCCGACAGCCGCTTCCCGGCGAGCAGGGGCAGCAGCAGATAGAGCAACCCGCAGATGATGACGACCGGCGAGACGAAAACGAAGATCGCCACGGCGCTCGCCAGCGGCGGGTAGCCGGTGCCCTCCAGGCCGGTGACGCTCTGGATGAGCAGCATGTCGCTCTCGCGGTAGTCGGCGCTCAGCGTCAGGAAAGGAAAAAGGTTGGCGGCGACGTAGAGCACCGCCGCGGCCAAGACGAGGGCCGAGGTGCGCTGCACCGTGTTGTAGTGGCGCGTGAAGAGGTTCGCCCCGCAGCGGGGGCAGAGTACGCGCTCGCCTTCGCCGACCTTGAGGGCGGTGAAAAGGGCGTCGCAATCTTGGCACGCCACGTAGCGGTCGAAGTCTTCGTTAGCCATGTGGTGCAGGGTCGCACTCTGTAGTTCACCCGGGCCGCCAATGCAACCGGGGACCATTCCCCCGGAGCAATCCGGGCGGCCGGCGGACGGCGTATTAGAAGCCAAACCCACCCCATCCATGCCTACCTCCACAGATCTCCGTCCGCTCGCCATCGTCACCGGCGCTTCTACCGGCATCGGCTACGAACTCGCCGTCGAATGCGCCCGCCACGGCTTCGACCTGCTGGTCGCCGCCGACGAACCTGCCATCCAACAAGCCGCCGAACAGTTCCGCTCCATGGGCGTGTCGGCGGAGGCCGTGGAGGCTGATCTTTCTACCCCCGAGGGTGTAGACAAGCTCCTCGCCGGCACCCAGGGCCGCCCCGTGGAATACCTCCTCGCCAACGCGGGCCGTGGCTTGGGCAAGGGGTTCCTCGACCAGGATTTCGCCGCGGCGCGCAAGGTCGTGGACACGAACATCACCGGCACGATCTACCTGATTCAGAAGGTAGGTAATGCGATGCGTTCGCGTGGCTCGGGCCGGGTCCTGATCACCGGGTCCATCGCCGGGTTCTTGCCGGGGACGTACCAGGCGGTCTACAACGGCACAAAGGCGTTTCTGGATTCATTCTCGTTCGCCCTCCGGCACGAGTTGAAAGACTCGGGCGTGACGGTGACCTGCCTGATGCCCGGTGCCACGGAGACCGAGTTCTTCGACCGCGCCGACATGAAGGACACCAAGGTCGGCTCGGACAAAAAGGACGACGCGGCCAAAGTTGCCAAGGATGGCTTCGATGCGATGATGGCGGGCAAGGGCGACGTGGTCAGCGGCTGGATGAACAAGCTGCAAAGCGCCATCGCCAACGTCTTGCCGGCGGGGATGGTGGCCGAGCAGCACCGCAAGATGGCGGAGCCGGGCTCGGCTCAGAAGTAATCTGAGCAGGCCACGAACGTGGCCGTTCGTCCTAATAGGTAGGGACTGCCTCGGAGAGGCATTCCTACCTAATGTTACGAGTGAGGCGCCAACGCAGCGAAAACATCACACCGCGTAGCCACCCTCGACCCGGGCGGCCACGTCCTGGTAGCCGGAGTCGATCTCGTAAATTTCGGTCATGCAGGCGAGATACCTCTCCTTCTCACCCGAACGCTCGTACACCAGTCCGAGGCGGTAGGTCACGTCCTTCTTCAGAACGTCCATCGTCTGGAGCTTCGAGCGCACGTCCTCGTACTGCTTGAGCGCCAGCGGCAACACGTTCTTGGCCTCGAAACACTGGCCGAGATAGTACTTCGCCTTCTGGCCCAGGTTCGGGCTGTTCTGCGCACGCTGGAGTTCCGCGATGGCTTCCGTGTAATGCTTGGCGCGCACGAGTTGCTCGCCAAGTTCATAGCGGAAGTTCAGGTCGGTAGGGTTGCGCTCGACCCGCGCGCGGGCGGTGTTGATCTGCATCTCGGCCTTCTGCTGGCGGAAACTCTCTAGCTCGCCGGTAACGCGTTCCATCGTCGCGTGCGCTTCCTCGTCGCCGTCGCCGTTGACGCCGTGTTCTCCGAGCCAACTCTCCCGCTCGCCGATCATCCGGTCGAGGTTCTTCATGGTCAGGTCGTTGACTTTGCGGACCAAACCGGGGTCGCTGTTTTTCGTCAGTTCCACGGCCCAACCGTAGTAAGAGACGGCGTTGTCGAAATCGTCCTTCTGCTCGTAGAGACCGGCGATCTTGCGGACCACGTCGAGGTTGTTGGGATTCTCGTTGTAGAGCGCAAAGTTCTCGGTGAGCTGCTGCTCGATCATGTCCTCGCTCTTGATGATGCGGCTCTGTTGTTCGAGCGAGATGGCTTCTTCCTTGTTCTTGAGCACGTCGCGGTAGCTGGTGCCGTCCTTGCCGATCTGGTCCCAGCCCCCGGTGCGCATTGACGCCCGGGCCGCCGCATCTTTGCCGCCTTTAATCGCCTCAATGTCGGCGGGATTGATGCTGCTGATCTGGCCGTAAACCTCGATGGCCTTCTCCGGCTGGTCGCTGGCGGAATAGTGCCGGGCCAACTCGTGCATGATCTTGGTGTTCTTCGGCTCGGCGTCGCGCATCGTTTCCAGCGCGAAGCCCACCGTCTCGATCATGCCCGCCGCTGCCGCCGCGTCACGCAGCAGGTTGTTTGCTCCGATGTTGTGCGGGTCCTTCTCCAGGATTTCTTCCGCCGCGAGGATGGCAGCCTGTGGGTCCTTTTTGATGAGTCCTTGGGACTTCATCGCCTGGATGGACGAACCGGACAGCCCCTTGAGGAAGCCTTTGCCCGACTTGGCGGTGGCGAGTTCGGCCCGGCGCAACCACTGGCGGCCAACCAGAAAATTCGGCGACTCTTTGAGGATGACTTGGATCAAGGAAACCGCGTACCCGAAGTTTCGAGTCTCGATGGCGCTCGTCGCTTTGAGCCAGAGAGGACGCGAGGTGACGGGGAGTTCCTTTTCAGAGATGACGGCCATAACTTACAAGGGGAAGAACCGAAGCGGTGTACCCTATCAAATGCAACCGTGTGAAGCCAGAATTTTGCGGCGGCCACGGAGAAGCAAAAAGCCGGACGGTCTGCGAGAGACCATCCGGCTGGATTTTGCAGAGCTTTGCTGGCTCGGCGAGGACCTGTTCTAGTAGTCCATGCCGCCCATGCCGCCCATGCCGCCACCGGGGTGGCCGCCGGGGGCGGGCTTCTCCTTCTCGGGCAACTCGGTGACGACCGCCTCGGTCGTTAGGAGCAAGCCGGAGATAGACGCCGCGTTCTGGAGCGCGGAACGGGTAACCTTGGTCGGGTCAACAACGCCGGCTTTCACGAGGTCAACGTACTCGCCGGTGGCGACGTTATAACCCTCGTTGCCGCTGCGGCTCTTGACTTCCTGCACGATGAGCGCGCCTTCTTGGCCCGCGTTGTCGGCGAGCTGACGGAGCGGGGCTTCCACCGCACGCTTGATGATCTGGAGACCGACCTGCTCGTCACCGGTGAGCTTCAGGCTTTCGAGGGCCTTCTGAGCGCGGAGGAGAGCCGTGCCGCCGCCGGGGACGATGCCTTCTTCCACCGCCGCGCGGGTCGCGTGGAGGGCGTCCTCGACGCGGGCCTTCTTTTCCTTCATCTCGGTTTCGGTCGCAGCGCCGACGTTGATGACGGCGACACCACCGGCCAACTTGGCGAGGCGCTCCTGGAGCTTCTCACGGTCGTAGTCCGAGGTCGTTTCATCGATCTGGCGACGGATCTGGGCGACACGGCCCTGGATGCTGTTGCTGGTGCCTTCACCCTCGACGATGGTGGTGTTCTCCTTGTCGATGGTGATACGCTTGGCCTTGCCGAGGTCGTCGATGTTGACGTTCTCCAGCTTGATGCCGAGGTCTTCGGTCAGGCAGCGGCCGCCAGTGAGGACGGCGATGTCTTCGAGCATCGCTTTACGGCGGTCACCGAAGCCAGGAGCCTTGACGGCCGCGACTTGCAGCGTGCCGCGCAGCTTGTTGACGACGAGCGTGGCGAGGGCTTCGCCTTCCACGTCTTCGGCGATGATCAGGAGCGGCTTGCCGCTCTTGGCCACCTTTTCGAGCAGCGGGAGCAGGTCCTTGAGGGAACTGATCTTCTTCTCGTGGATGAGCACGTAGGCGCTGTCCAGGATCGTTTCCATGCTCTCGGCGTTGGTCACGAAGTAGGGCGACAGGTAACCCTTGTCGAACTGCATGCCCTCGACCACGTCGAGCGTGGTTTCGATGGACTTGGCTTCCTCGACCGTGATGGTGCCGTCCTTGCCGACCTTGTCCATCGCGTCGGCGATGATCTCGCCGATGTTGGTGTCCCAGTTGGCCGAAACCGTGGCGACCTGGGCGATCTCCGTGCGGTCGCTGACCTTCTTGGAGATGCGGGCGAGTTCGTCCGTGATGGCCGCGACGGCCTTGGTGATGCCGCGCTGGAGCGAGGTCGGGTTCGCACCCGCCGTCACGTTGCGCAGACCTTCCTTGTAGATGGCTTCCGCGAGCACGGTGGCCGTCGTGGTGCCGTCGCCGGCGATGTCGCTGGTCTTGCTGGCGACCTCACGCACGAGCTGCGCGCCCATGTTCTCGTAAGGGTCTTCCAGTTCGATCTCCTTGGCGACGGTCACGCCGTCCTTGGTGATCGTGGGCGACCCGAACTTCTTGTCCAGGATCACGTTGCGGCCCGACGGCCCGAGGGTCGCCTTCACGGCCTTGGCCAGCTTCTCGACGCCGCGTAGAAGGGCGTGGCGAGCGTTTTCGTCGAATTGCAGTTGTTTGGCTGCCATAATGTTTGTTCGTTAAGTGGGTAAAATCCTGCGTAAATGGTTGTATCAGCCGAGGATGCCGAGAATGTCGTCCTCGCGCATGATCAGGTAGCTCTCGCCGTCGATCTTGACCTCGGTGCCGCCGTACTTGCTGATGAGCACGCGGTCGCCGGTCTTGACGGTGAAGGCGACCTTCTCGCCCTTGTCGTCGGTCTTGCCGGTGCCCAGCGCGACGACCTCGCCCTCTTGGGGCTTTTCCTTGGCGGTGTCGGGGATGATGATCCCGCCCTTTTTCTGTTCTTTCTCTTCGAGAGGGTGCACGAGCACGCGGTCACCGAGAGGCTGCATCTTGATTGCCATGATGATGTGTTTCTACTTGTGTTTGGGGTTTTTGCCCGGCGGCTGGTAAAGGCCGCCGGGCGAAAGAATTGACCGCAAGCGGGGTCAGGATGAACGAGGGGCGAAACCGTTACTTCTGTTTTTTGTCTTCGTCAACCATCTCGAACTCCGCGTCCACCACGTCGCCTTCCGGCTTCGGAGCCGCGCTAGGCTGCGGCTCGCCGCCCGTTTCCGGGCCGGCCTGCGCACCGGGCTGCCCAGCCGAAGCGGCCGCTTGCTTGTAAAGCTCGGCGCTGACTTCCTGGAAGCGGGATTCAAGCGTCTCGCGGGCAGTCTTGATCGCGTCCGTATCGGTGCCCTCGAGCGCCTTGCGGACGTTGGCGATGGCTTCCTCGATACCCGACTTCTTGTCGGCCGGGAGCTTGTCGCCGAGGTCCTTGAGTTGCTTCTCGCACTGGTAAGCGAGGCTGTCGGCCTGGTTGCGCGTCTCGATGGCTTCCTTGGCCTTGTTGTCCTCGTCGGCGTGCGACTCGGCTTCCTTGCGCATCCGCTCGATCTCGTCCTTCGTCAAACCACTGGAACCGGTGATGGAGATTTTCTGCTCCTTGTTAGTTCCAAGGTCCTTGGCGGACACGTTGAGGATACCGTTCGCGTCGATGTCGAACGTCACCTCGATCTGCGGCGTGCCACGGGGCGCGGGCGGGATGCCGTCGAGGTGGAAGGTTCCGAGGTTCTTGTTGTCGCGGCTCAGCGGGCGCTCGCCCTGGAGCACCTTGATCTCGACACCGGGCTGGCTGTCGCTGTAGGTCGAGAAGATTTGCGACTTGCGCGTGGGCACCGTGGTGTTGCGCGGGATCATCGGGGTCGCCACGCCGCCGGCCGTTTCGATGGCCAACGTCAGCGGGGACACGTCGAGCAGCAGCACGTCCTTCACGTCGCCCTTGAGCACGCCGCCCTGGATGGCCGCGCCGACGGCGACGACTTCGTCCGGGTTGACGCCTTTGTGGGGCTCTTTGTTGACGATGCCGCGAGCTGTTTCGATGACCTTCGGCATGCGGGTCATGCCACCAACGAGCACCAACTCGTCGATGGTGTCGGCGCTGACTTCCGAGTCACGCAAGCAGTCCTTCACCGGCTTGACCGTCCGGGCGAACAAGTCATCCGTGAGCTGCTCCAGCTTGGCGCGAGTCAGCGTCTTCTGGATGTGCTTGGGGCCGGTCTGGTCCGCCGTGATGAACGGCAGATTGATGTCGTAGCTCTGCGAAGATGAAAGCGCGATCTTGGCCTTCTCAGCTTCTTCCTTGATGCGCTGGATGGCGTCCACCTGCTTGGACAGATCGATGCCGGTGTCCGTCTTGAACTCCTTGATGATCCAGTCAATCAGCTTGTTGTCCCAGTCGTCACCGCCGAGGTGGGTATCGCCGTTGGTCGCGCGGACTTCGAACACACCGTCGCCGATGTCGAGCACCGAGATGTCGAACGTGCCGCCGCCGAGGTCGTACACGGCGATCTTCTCGTCTTTCTTCTTGTCGAGGCCGTAGGCGAGCGAGGCCGCCGTGGGTTCGTTGATGATGCGCAGCACTTCCAGACCGGCGATCTTGCCGGCGTCCTTGGTAGCGTTGCGCTGAGAGTCGTTGAAGTATGCCGGGACGGTGATGACCGCCTGCGTGATCTTCTCGCCGAGCTTAGCTTCAGCGTCCGCCTTGAGCTTGGCGAGAATCATCGCCGAAATCTCCGGCGGGGAGTACGACTTCTTCTCGCCGTTGGTGGTGATCTCGACCGCCACATCGCCGTTGCTGGCGCGGACCGTCTTGTAAGGGACACGCTGTTCCTCATCCTTCACTTCGTCGAACTTGCGTCCCATGAAGCGTTTGATGGAAAACACCGTGTTGGATGGGTTGGTGACCGCCTGGCGCTTGGCCGCTTGGCCAACGAGGCGTTCGCCGTTTTTCGTGAAAGCCACGATGGAAGGCGTCGTGCGTGCGCCTTCCGAGTTTTCGAGGACGGTCGGTTCGCCGTTCTCCATCACGGCCATGCAGGAGTTCGTCGTACCAAGGTCGATGCCTAAAATCTTTGCCATAAAGTGGTGAATGCGGGGTTCGGCCACCTATAAGCACAGTCTGTTCCTCAATCGCATGATAAACACAAGCTTCTCACTTGCAACATTTTGCGATAAACAAGGATCGATTCTACTTCTCAAGCATGCGTCATAATGACTCATTCGATGCACACTTGTCCCACCCCACTGTGACATGCGTGCACTCTTTTCTGACTTTCCTCGACGCACAAAGCGTCTAATCTAGGAGTTCTCATGGCTACCGGCGACCCGGGCATCTCCATCGTCAAACCCGTTGCGGCAACCAAACCTGCCATGGACATCGGCGGGCGTGATATCGTTTTCAGCTGCCCCAACTGCCAAGGCGAACTCGTGGTTGACCGTGACGGGGCTGGTCTCTCCCTGCCGTGCCCGCAATGCGGCCAGGGGCTCACGATCCCGGACTACCAATCCTTTCCTCAGCCGAAATTGATGCCGCCTGCTGCCGCCGTTGAACCGCCGGAGCCCCCGCCACCCGCGCGGCACTTCGACTTCACCAACAAGGGGCGCGAGGAACTCGAACGCCGGTTTAACGAACTCAAGCACCAGCTCAAGGAAAACCGTTCGCAGGACACGGAGATGCGCGGCCACGTCAACAAGGCCACGATGGAACTCCACCGCCTGCAACTGAAACTCAAAAAGCTCGGAGAGCGCCACCTCGACATCGGGGCCGAGATCCACGCGCTCGCGGAGTGGCTCGACGGCGAGACCCCCTGAGCCCGCTTTTACATGCGCTGGCGAAAGGCCGCCAGCAACCGCTGCGCACGACTGGGTTGGGAGGCAAAGCTCGCATCGTCGAGTGGTACGTTGAGAAACTCGCTGTAGCCGGGCAGCGTCCGCAACGCAGGATCTTTCAGGTTCCGGAAAGCCATCGACCAGTCGCCGAACTGCCGCTCGGCGATGGCGTGTTGGGTCAGCTTGATCACGCCGTGATGCCGGGGATCTAGCCGGATTTTTTCATAAAGGCCTTGCACCGCATCCGCCTCGCCTTCGAGGGCTTGAATGAGATTGCCACCTTTGTAGAGCAACATTCCAGTGACGCCGAGCGCGGCATTTTTGGGTCGCCAGCGTTCGAGCAGGCTGACGAGTTCCTCCATCGAAAACAGGTCCACGGCAGAACTCGTATAGACCAAGCAGCAGAGAGAATTGGTTCGGACGATAGTGCTCACTAAAGGACATGAAGCGAATTTTGTTCCAGCGTCGGCCGAACAGCCAAACTGGCGGTGCTTGGCAGACGGAGTCGGGAAGGCTCCGCTGGTTTTGTCAGAGAATCTTTTGCCAGCACCTACCTGAGGGCTTCTCGAGCGGTCACAGTCGGTCCGATGGAAAAAACGCACGCGTACACCCCCGGAGTACAGCGTTCCTCGCGACCGACCGGGCAGCCGAGCACGCGCTCGAAAAGTTCGCGTTCCAACCGGGCTACGATCGGATAGTGGCGCAGGATTTCCTCGATGGGTGAGTGGTATTCGGTGATCTGCAAAAAACGCGGTCCGGCCTCCGCCGCACGGGTGAACTCGGCCATGTACCCATCGGCGTCGCGCAGACGCGCCAGGGTGTCGGCGCGCTCGATGAGCCCGGGGAAGCCGATCTTGTGCCGGTAGTACTCCGCTCGCCCGTTGAAGATGCCGAAGAGCAGCTTGGTCGGGGCGGCCGGGCCGTAGGTCTGCTGCACGGCTTCGAGCACCTCGACCGTCAGCGAGTGGCTGACGCCGGGAAACAGGTCCTGCGCGCGGCGCGTCAGACGGTAGAGCATCTCCGGCCGGCCCTTGCCCTTCGACCGCCGCCAAGTGTCCAGGTAGCCCTCTTTTTCCAGGTCGAGGCAGTGTTGCTTGACCCCCATGTAGCTCATGCGGAACTGCGCCGCCATCTCCTTGACGGCCATGCCGCCGTGACGTTTGAGGGCGAGGAGGATTTCCAGCCGCTGGCTGCGCCCGATGTCGCGGATCAACTTCTGGTTCATGGCGCAAAACCGGGGCTCGGACGCGCCCGTCATCGTACGGCGGGCCGGGCCGGTTTTGCACGCAAAAAGCGCGGCGGCTCAGTTGGTCTTGATGAGCGCGAAGGTCTTGCCCTCCGGCCGTTCGACGTAGCAGGCAATCCCCCGCGCCGGGTCGCCCTTTTTCATCGCCGCGCGCAGGGCCGCTACGTCCTTGACCGGCTCGTCGTCCACCGCCGTGATCACGTCGCGCGGGTGCAGGTCGGCGTGCGCGGCGGGGCTGTTTTCCTCGACCGTGACCAGCACCACCCCCGTCGTGGACGGCAGGCGCAACCGCGCCGCGAGGTCGGCCGTGATGCTCTGGGTCCCCATGCCGTAGAGAGCCGCCCCTTCGGCCTTGAGCAGGGCTGAGTCGGCGGTGACGGCCGCCGGGGCCGGGGTATCCACGGCGCTGGCGGCGGGATGGGTACCGTCGGCGGGCAGTTCGGCCGTGGCGACGTTGAGCTTGAGGGTGCGCCCGCGGCGTTGGACGGTCAGCGACACGTTGGCACCGATCTTTTTGAAGCGGATCAGGTTTTGCAGGTCGCGGTCGGTAGCGATGGGCGTGCCGTCCACCTCCGTGATCACGTCGGCCTGATGGAGTTCGCTGCGGAAGGCGGGCGAGTCCGCCACGATGGTCTTGACGAAGACCCCTCGCCGGCCCGGCCCGAAGTACGCGCCGTAGCCCCCGGCGTCATCCGAGTCCAGCGAGAGGATGCGCACGCCGATGTAGGGCCGCACGACGTGGCCGCGGGAAATGATCTGGTCGCCGACCTCCCGCAGCATGTTGCTGGGAATGGCGAAGCCTAATCCGCGGTTGAGGCCGTTGATGAGGGTGTTCATCCCGATGACCTTGCCGTCGAGGTTGACCAGCGGGCCGCCGGAGTTGCCGGGGTTGATGGAGGCGTCGGTCTGGATGAAATCCTCGTAGTTGTCGTTCGTGCCGAGGTCGAGGTTGTTGCGGCCTTTGGCGCTGACGACCCCGGTGGTGAAGGAGTAGTCCAGGTTGTACGGCACGCCGATGGCGCAGGCGATCTCCCCCACCCGCACGCCCTCACTGTCGGCGAGTTCGGCGGTGGGCAGGTCGGCCGCCTCGATCTTGATGACGGCGATGTCCGTCTTATCGTCCGTGCCGATGAGGCGCGCGGTGAATTTGCGGCTGTCCTTGAGTCGCACGCTGATTTTCTCCGCTCCGGCGACGACGTGGTTGTTGGTCAGGATGTAACCACCGGATTGAATGACGAACCCCGAGCCTTCGCTCTGTGGATGGCCGCTGCGGCGCACGCCGGGCTGCTCGGGCGCGGAAGGGCCACCGTCCGGACCGTTGCGGAAGAAAAAGTCAGGGAAATAATCGCTGCTCTCTCCCTCGGGCGACGGCCGTTTGGTCACGTCGATGACGACCACCGTCGGCGCAACCCGCTCGAAGACGGCGACGTACGCGTCGTTGAGCTGTTGGGCGATGGTCTTGGCCGTGGACGGCGGCACGACGGGCTCGGGCCGGGGCGCGGGGATGATGGCCGGCACCTTGTCCGGACTCGCCGGCCCCTGCGCCCC
>CAXUIU010000002.1:14226-31694 GCA_964250955.1 uncultured Chthoniobacterales bacterium
GGCGGGGGGATGAGCGGCGGCGGGGGCGGGTCCGCGTTCGCCGCACGTGGTGGCGAGGGCTGTTGCGCCAACACGGCGGCCGGCAGGGCGGCTAGCGCGACGGTGACGAGCAGGCGGGCGACGAAGCGGATTCGCATTTTGGGAGCGACTGTGTTAGTTTCCTGACCGCCGGAGGCGAAGATCGGATAATCCTGACACGCCCGGCGCGTTTGACAACCCCGTCCGTTTCCGTCTTCTCCGACGATTTGGTCATTCATAATCTGATGAACGCCATCGCCCCTCTCGGGCAACCCTCCTCCGCCGCGGCTCTCCCTGACCTCAACCCGGCGCTCGGCGACACCGCCGACTTCACCTCCCTGGCACCCGGCCACTGGCCTGAAGTGCCGCCCGGCCAGTGGAACGACTGGAAGTGGCAATTGAAGAACCGCGTCACCACGCTTGCACAACTGGAGCGTTACCTCGTGCTCACCCCGGACGAGCGCGCCGGTGTGACGGTGGCGGGTTCCAAGCTGTCGATGGCGATCACGCCGCACTTTTTCAACCTCATCGAGCGCGACAATCCCGACTGCCCGATCCGGCGGCAGGTGATCCCGCGCCTGGCGGAGTCGCTGACGACGCCCTTCGAGATGGCCGATCCGTGCGGCGAGGACAGCCACATGCCCGTGCCGGGATTGGTGCACCGCTACCCGGACCGCGTTTTGTTCCTCGTGACAGACCGTTGCGCGAGCTACTGCCGGTATTGTACCCGCAGCCGGGTCGTCAGCGGCGCGGGCGACCAGGAACTCCACACCAACTTCGAGGAAGCCCTCCGCTACATCGAGACGCACCCGGAAGTCCGCGATGTGCTGCTTTCGGGTGGCGACGCGCTTCTTTTCTCTGACGACAAGCTGGAAGGTCTGCTCAAACGGCTGCGCGCCATCCCGCACGTCGAGTTCTTGCGGATCGGCTCGCGGGTGCCGATCTTCCTGCCGCAGCGCATCACGCCCGAACTCTGCGCGATGCTCGCCAAGTACCACCCGCTCTGGATGAGTGTGCACGTCAACCATCCGCGCGAGTTGACCACGGAAGTCAAAGCGGCGCTGGAACGCCTCGCCAACGCCGGCGTCCCGCTGGGCAACCAGAGCGTGCTATTGCGCGGGGTCAACGACAACGTCGAGACGATGCGCGCCCTCGTCCACAAGCTCCTGCGCTGCCGGGTGCGGCCGTATTACCTGTACCAGCTCGACCTCATCAAAGGCTCTTCCCACCTCCAGGTGCCGGTGCGCAAGGGTCTTGAAATCATCGAAGGCTTGCGCGGGCACACCACGGGATACGCGATCCCGCAGTACGTCATCGACGCGCCCGGCGGCGGCGGCAAGGTGCCGGTCAACCCGAACTACGTCCTCTTCCACGACGGCGAGAAGGTGGTTGTCCGCAACTACGAGGGCAAGGTCTTCGAGTACCCGGAACCCGCCACGGCGGAGATGTTCTGACGTAAAGCGGTGGCCGGCCTGATCATCAAACCGCGTGCCCGGATTTATCACGGGCACGATTGGGTCTACGCGAGCGAGGTTCTCAAAACCTTCGGCGATCCCGCGCCGGGCGACGTGGTCTCGCTGAAGGATGGCAAGGACCGGCTGCTGGGCAGCGCGATCTACAACCCGTTCTCGCAGATCATCGCACGGCGGTTTTCGCGGCAGCGGCAGGACCTGGACGCCGATTTCTTCCGGCGGCGCATCGGCCAGGCAATCGAGTACCGCCGCCGACGCGGCGTGGACGAGCGGCGTTGCCGGCTGGTGTGGAGCGAGAGCGACGGACTGCCGGGCGTGGTGGTGGACCGGTACGGCGACTGCCTCGTCGTCCAGACGCTGACCCGCGCCATGGACCAGCGGAAGGACCTGCTCACCGCCGCGCTGGTAACGCTGTTGTCTCCGGTGACGATCATCGAGCGCAACGACGCCCCCGTGCGCCGCGCCGAGGGAATGGAACCGACCGTCGGCGTGCTGCACGGCCAAGCACCGGGCACGGTGGAGATCGAGTTGGATGAATCAAGATTTACCATCGACCCGCTGCACGGACAGAAGACAGGATTCTACCTCGACCAGGTGGATAACTACCGACTCGTCGCCGCCCACGCCAAAGGCCGGCGGGTGCTGGATTGCTTCACGAACCAGGGGGCATTCGCGCTGGCGTGCGCACGAGCCGGCGCGGCGTCGGTGACGGCAGTAGAAGTCAGTGCGGACGCCGTCTCGGCAGCCCGGAACAACGGCGAACGTAATGGGCTGTCTAGTATCGAATGGCGAGAGGCCAACGTCTTCGACTTGTTACCGGTGGAGGAACAACGCGGCGCGCGCTACGACCTCATCATCCTTGACCCGCCGTCGTTCACAAAGTCCAAGGGCAAGCTGGTTGACGCGATGCGCGGGTACAAGGAAATCCACTTGCGCGCACTGAAGCTGCTCGCTGACGACGGGTTGCTGGCGACGTTCTGCTGCTCGCACCACGTCAACGCTGCGGAGTTCCGCGAGATGGTGATCGACGCCTCGGTGGACGCCCGCCGTTCCGTGCGGCAACTCGCCCGCTACTCGCAGGCGGCAGATCATCCCATCGTGGCAACCTTGCCGGAGACCGAGTACCTCCAGGGCTACCTCTATGAGGCGATGCCCGGCCGCTAGTTTGGCGGCCAGAGTTGGTCTAACACCGCTTCCTGCGCGCGCCACATCTTTACCCGGTCGCCGGCTTCCGCGTCGAGGTGCCCGTGCAGGTGCAAAAACCCGTGCACGATGTAGCGGGCGAGTTCCCGTGCCACCGATTCGCCGTGTTCCCGCGCCTGCCGCACGGCAGTCGTCGCACTGACCACGATCTCCCCGTGCGGGAAGGTGATCACATCCGTGGCGCCGGGAACATCCAGAAACTCCTGATGCACGCGTGCGATGGCGCGATCCGAAACCACCGAGACTTCCACCGCCGACAGCTCTCCGAGCAACGAGCGCGCCGGTCCCGGGTGAGCCTTGCAACGCGCAGGTGTTTCTGCCGCCAACTTCTCCAGCCGCGCCAACGGCAGCGCCACAGCCCGCTGTCGGTTGAACAGCGCGACCTCCATCAAGTGGTCGCGCGTACCGGGGCCGGGGCGGTCTCGCGCACCCGTTCCCGGATCGCCGCCAACTCCGCCGAGGTCAACACGGCCGTCCCGGTGGAAGCCTTCTTCGGGTAAGCGATGCGGCGGTGCAACATGCTGTTGAGCGTGAAGCAAAACGATTCCACCACTTCGCGTAGTTCGTGGAACGTCAGTTCGCAGTCGTCGAGTTGGTGGTCCGCCATCCGGTCGTCCACGATCTCGTTGACGAGTTCCTCGATGCGCTGCGGCGTCGGTTTTTCCATGGAACGCGAGGCGCTCTCCACGGCATCGGCCAGGCTGATGATGGCGCTTTCCTTCGTCTGCGGCAGCGGGCCGCTGTAGCGGAAATTCTCGATGCGCACTTCCGGCACATCGTCCTCGTTGCTGTGGGCCAGGCGGCTTTCCTCGCGTGCTTCCTCCTGCTGGCGCAAGGCGCGGTTGTAGAAGTAACGCACCACCGAGTTGCCATGGTGCTGTTGGATGACCTCGATGATCGCGGGGTTGAGGTTATACTTGAGCGCGAGGTCCACGCCTTCCTTGACGTGCGCGATGAGGATCAGCGCACTCATCGTCGGGGCGAGTTCGTCGTGCGGGTTGCGCTCGGAGCGCATGTTCTCGGTGAAATACTCGGGCTTCACCAGCTTGCCGATGTCGTGGAAGTACGCGCAAGTCCGGCACATTCCAGCGTTGGCCCCGATACGCTCGGCCGCGGCCTCGGCCAGCCGAGCCACCGCTTGACTGTGCTCGTAGGTGCCGGGCGCTTCCATCGAGAGCTTCATCAGCAGCGGATGGTTGAGATCGGTCAGTTCCAGCCACGACATCGTGGTCGTCAGACGGAAGGTTTGCTCCAACGCCGGGAGCGCCCCGCTAACGAGCATCGCCGTCACCAATCCGCTGCCGACCGCCATTAATGTCTGGTAGCAAACGGCCGTCCAGTTCGTGCGTCCCATGTCCGTCCAGGCAATCTCGATCAACCCGAAGCTCAGGGCCAACAGCCACGTCGCCAGTCCGACAAACACGCCCGCTCGGATGAATTGCCCGCGGCGTCGTACTTGGAGCGTCACGAACACCGCCACGAACCCGCTGATGAGACTCATCGCCAGGAAGATCGCGTCCACGAGGCTCCACAAAATCGACCCCCATAGGCTTACAAAGATGGCGGCGAAGATTCCCTGGTTCTTACCCAAAAGCGCCGAGATGATGAGCGGGGCGAACGCGTACGGAAAGAGCAGTTTGCCGTAACGCTCCGGCAGAGAACCTTCCGCCATCAGAACGAAAAGCGTTTTGATGATGAGCAGGTGTACCGTGATCGTCCCGAACATCAACACCACGCGCGAGTTCTTGGCGAAGGTTTGTGGGTGGTTGATCCAGAGCTGCGTCAGCGCTGTGAAGAACACCAGCAGCCCGAACAAAAACTGCTCGGCCTGCTGCGAACCCCAGTCGCGCGTGACCCGGCCGGTTCCATAGAAAATCAACCCGGCCAGAGCAGTCAAAAACCCCAGGAAGATGATGGTTTTGACTTGCCCGCTGGTTTCCAGCGAGCGCAAAAAATGACTCTGGTGCGGGCGGCGGCGGGTCTTGCCACAGGCGTAGCCCTTCTTGACCAACTGGCTCTTCTTCAGCGAGGCCAGCACTCCCAGAGGGTCTACCATAGACGAATCACGCGAAGAGGGAACATGCCTCAAAAGCCCGGCGTTAGCCAGCGGATTTTCGCCGCGGGCGCTCTTCGCCGCCGCTCGCCGCCGCTTCGCCGTAGCGGTGGTTGCGGTAGGCGCGAATGATCTTCTGGACGAGTTCGTGCCGGACCACGTCGGTTTCCTCGAAGTAGGCAAACCCGATGCCGGGCACGCCGTGGAGCGCTTGGATGGCCTCCACCAGACCGGAACGCTTGTTGGAGGGCAGGTCGATCTGGGTGCGGTCGCCCGTGACGACACACTTGGATCCCTGGCCCATACGCGTCAGGAACATGAACATCTGCTCGGTCGTCGTGTTCTGCGCCTCGTCGAGCACGATGAATGCGCCGTCGAGAGTGCGCCCGCGCATGTAGGCTAGCGGGGCGATCTCGACCATGCGTTTTTCCATGTAGCGGGCCAACTCTTCGGGTTCGAGCAGAGCGTGGAGCGCGTCGTAGAGCGGTCGCAGATACGGGAAGATCTTCTCCTGCAAGTCGCCCGGCAGGAACCCGAGCGCCTCGCCCGCCTCGACGGCCGGGCGGGTCAGGATGATGCGGCCGACCTCTTCCCGCTTCAGCGCCGCCAAAGCCGACGACATCGCCAGGAACGTCTTACCCGTGCCCGCTGGACCGACGCCGAAGACCACGTCGTGCGACGCGATGGTCTTCAGGTATTCCAACTGCCCGGCTGTCTTGGCGACGACCACGTTCCTGCGCGCGGAAGTCTGGATCTTGATGCTGGAAAGCGCCGCGAGGTCCGGCGTGTTGCCCGCCTCCGCTTCTGCCGCCGTACGCAGGGCGTACATGAACTCGTGTTTGCGGATTTGCACCCCGCCCTGGCGAGCCTGGTTGAGTTGCTCGAAGACCCGGCGCCCCCGTGCCACGTTGGCCGGCGCCCCCTCGATGCGGACCCAGCCCTCACGCGTCGTGGTTTTCACCCCGAGGCGCTCTTCAAGCACCTTTAACAAGCCGAGGTCATTGGCACAGAGCGCCTGCAAGACCCGTCCGCTGTCGAACTGAAGCGTGTCCGCCTCGGTCTCAACCATGCCGGCCGATGCCTCGGGCGCCTCGTTACCCATCGTTAGTGGAGTTTCCGCCACGGCTGAATCGGTTACTTGCGAACCCTCATTGCTACTTGTAGGCGTAGACCAAGCCCCAAGTGGTCCGGTCCTCGTTGGGCGGAGCTTTCTCGATCTTGACGATGAGGAAATACGTCCCGGTGCGCTTGCATTTGACCTCCGCCCCAGCGTAGGAGCCGTCACCCTTCTCGTCCTGCCAACTGTTGCTCTCTTCCACGAGGTTGCCGTCGCTGTCGTAGACGTGGATAGAGATTTTGGCTCCCTTCACGTCCGAGCCCATGCAGAACCAGTAGTCGTTGCCCTTGAAGAGCTGGTGGCTGATGGCCTTGGCTTCCTTCTCGGGCAGGTCGCCGCCCCAGGTATCCTCGCGCAGCGTGTAGCCCCCCTTGATGTACTTGCCGATCCCTTCCAGCGCGAAGCTCAGCGCGTCGTCCATCGTGGCCCGCGCCGGAGTGACGAACAGGCCGAGCCCCAGGGAGGCGGCGAGAAGCAGGCGAGCGAAATTCTTCACAGGAGCAAATTCGATTCGGGCAGGGTGGTGAGATGCCTATGGTATGACGAAATCAACGGAGGTGTACTAGGGGGAGATGGACTTCACCAAGTCAGCGGTGATGGCGTGAATGTCCTCGACGTTCTTCTGCGGGAGCGGCTCCGCGCCCCCGGAAAGAATGAGTGCTTTGATCTTTTTGAGGCCGTCCCGCAATTCTTCCACCTTCTTATCGCCCGTCGCCTTGTCCTTCATGGTCTCGAACTGCCGCTCGAAGGTGGAGAGCAGATCTGGCTGGTGGAGCAGTTCCGCCCGCTCGGGCTTGTAATCGGCCAGGATGACGGTGGTCAATGCATGGGTGCCGCGCAACCAGCCGGCGATGGAGACGAGTTCAGCCTCGTCGTGGCTGTGGATGGCGTCCATGCCGTCGCGGACGCTGCTTTTTGCTTTGTCCAACTCGGTGCGGACAGCCCCCCAGTCGCCGGCCGTCGCGGCGTTGACGATGGCGTTGGAATGCTCCTTGACCTGCTTGCTCACGCTAAGGTCACCGGCGAGCTGGAGCACCTTGCGGCCGATCTTGTCCACGGCGTCCTTGTCCTTCGCCTCGACGGCCACGAAGCCGTCGGCAATGACCACGCCCAGCAGCATGGCAATCTCGGGCGGCTTGGAATAATGGGCGTTGCTGATCGGCAGCTCGACATCCTTCCAGCCGGGGCTGCCCATCTTGTCGAGCGCGGCGAAGACCTCGCTCGGGTTGGGGATGACCACGTCGCTTTCCTGGTACTTGAGCTTGGAAACGTCGATCTTCTGCGGCGGAGGCTCCGCGCGTCCGAGCGGGACAACGGCGGTGAGGGCCACGGCGGCAGCGAGCGGCAGCGTTGGAAAAACGTTCCAGGGGCGCTTGTTCATGCGAGGGGATAAAGACCATACCCCCGTGGGCGCGTCAACCCCGGACTTTGCGCGCGGCGGGGTCGCTTCGGGCTTGTTTGCGCGCGAGATTTCGCTTACGACGGCTGCTTGGTTTTTTGTATGACGCACGATGTTCCCCTGCCGACCCTGATCGAACGCTTCCGCGACAAGCGCGTGCTCGTCGTCGGCGACCTGATGCTCGACGAGTTCGTGTGGGGCAAGGTCAGCCGCATCTCCCCGGAAGCCCCCGTCCCGGTGGTCAACGTCGATTCGCAGTCCTACTACCCCGGCGGCGCGGCCAACGTCGCGCGCAACCTGCGCGAGTTCACCGAGCACGTTTCGGTCATGGGCCTGCTCGGCAACGATCTCCACGCGGAGATTCTGAAGGGCCTCCTCGCCGCGCAGAACATCGACCTCGCGGGCATCCAACAGTCGGACGATTACCAGACGGTCGTGAAGACGCGCATCATCGCTCGCCAGCAGCACATCGTCCGCGTGGACCGGGAGAGCACCTCGGTGCCCGACGCCGGCTGCCACGCCCGGGCGCTGGCGCAGTTCGAGGCGATGCTGCCGGACCTGGACGCGGTCATCATCGAGGACTACGCCAAGGGCTTCCTCGTGCAAGGCTTCGTCGATGGGCTCGGCGCGCTGGCCCGGCGCGCGGGCAAGATCGTCACGGTGGATCCTAATCCACGCAACGACCTGCGCTGGACGGGGGTCACCGCCGTCAAGCCCAACCGCGCCGAGGCGTTCCACGTCGCCGGCCAGCCCTCCAAGGAGATCACCGAACCGCCGGAATACGACCCCGCCCTGCGCCGCGCCGGCGAACGCCTCCTGGAAAAATGGGACACCGAGATGCTGCTCATCACCTTGGGCGAACTGGGCATGGTCCTTTTTCGCCGCGGGCTGCCGCCGTACCCGGCCGCGCCGAGCTTCCACGAGGTTTTCGACGTGTCGGGGGCCGGTGACACGGCCATCGCGCTGTTTACCCTGGCGCTGGCGGCCGGCGCGCCGCCCGAACAGGCCGCGGAGGTCGCCAACCACGCCAGCGGCGTTGTCGTCGGCAAGCTGGGCACGGCTACCCTCACGTCGACGGAACTCCTGGAGAGCTTCGACGACCCACCGGCCCGGGGGTAACTCACCTTGAACTGCGAGGTTGCCATCGCCCGCCGCTCGGCCATCATTGGTCCCCGTCGTGAATGAAACGCCCTCCTCACCCGCCGTCTTTTTGGATCGTGACGGTACGCTGATGACCGACGTGGAATACTGCGGCGACCCGGCGCGGGTGGCGGTGTTCCCCGGCGCGGGGGCGGCGCTGGCGCGGCTGCGCGCGGGCGGCTTCCGGCTGGTGATGATCAGCAACCAGAGCGGCATCGGGCGGGGGTACTTCACGGAAGACGACTTCCGGCGCGTGCAGGCGGAACTCCTCCGACAGTTGGGGGACGACGGCCGGCTCGACGGCGCGTACCATTGCCCCGAACGTCCCGAGGGCGCGTCCGAGCGGCGCAAGCCCGGCGCAGGCATGTTCCGCGAGGCGGCAACCGACCTGGGGCTGGACCTGGCGCGTTCGTGGATGGTCGGTGACAGCCGCGCGGACGTGGAGGCCGGCGGGCGGGCGGGTCTCGCCGGCACGGTATTCGTGCTCACGGGCAAGGCTCCCGCTGAACATCGCCTCTGCCGTCCCGATGCCGTCGTGCCCGACCTCGCCGCGGCGGCGGACTGCATTCTAGAAGGAAGGGTGCGCTAAATGGGCAAGATCGTCGGCATCATTCCCTCCCGGTGGGGCTCCACGCGCTTCCCGGGCAAGTCGCTCCAGCTCATTGCGGGCAAGGCGCTCGTCCAACGCGTCTGGGAACGCTGCCAGAAAGCCAAACGGCTCGACCGCGTGATCGTGGCCACCGACGATCTGCGCATCGCGGAGGCGGCGTTCGCCTTCGGCGCGGAGGTCGCCATGACCAGCGACGGCCATACCACCGGCACCGAGCGCGTCGCGCAGGTGGCAGCCCGGTTGGAACGGGGTGTCACCCACCTCATCAACATCCAGGGCGACGAACCCAACATCTCGCCCAAGCTCATCGACCGGCTCGCCGAGGCCCTGCGGCGCGACCGCACCCTGGAGATGGTGACCGCCGCCAACACGCTCACCGACCCCGCCGAGATCAACAACCCCAACTGCGTCAAAGTCGTCCTCGCCAAGGACGGCCGCGCGCTGTATTTTTCGCGCAGCGTGATCCCCCATCCTTTCGGTGCGTCGGCGGATGCCCTGGGCTTCCTCTACCACCGCCACCAGGGCATCTACGGGTACGAACGGCGCTTCCTGGCGAAGTTCGTGCGTTGGCGGCCCACCGGCTACGAGCAGGCCGAGCGCCTCGAACAACTCCGCGCCCTGGAACACGGCACGCGCATCCGGGTCCTCGTCACCGAGCACCTGTCGCTCGGTGTGGACGTGCCCGATGACGTGCCGAAGGTGGAGGAACAAATCCTGGCGGGGTACGCCGAACGCTGAATCCAACCCTTTTTCTATGAAGTACATTTTCATCACCGGCGGCGTGGTCAGCAGCGTGGGCAAGGGCCTCGCCGCCGCCGCGCTGGGCACCCTGCTCGAACACCGCGGCCTGAAGGTCGTCCTGCAAAAGTTCGACCCGTACCTCAACGTCGATCCGGGCACCATGAACCCGTTCCAACACGGCGAGGTGTACGTGCTCAACGACGGCGCGGAGACGGACCTCGACTTCGGGCACTACGAGCGGTTCACCAACAGCGTGCTCACCCGCCACAATTCGCTGACGAGCGGCCAGGTGTACGAGACCGTCATCGCCAAGGAACGCCGCGGCGACTACCTCGGCAAAACGGTGCAGGTCATCCCACACGTCACCGACGAGATCAAGGCGCGCATCCGGCTCGTGGAACGGGAGCAACCCGCCGACGTGCTCATCACCGAGATCGGTGGCACAACGGGCGACATTGAAGGGCTGCCGTTTCTGGAAGCAATTCGGCAGTTCACACTGGAGGTCGGTCCGCGCAACGCCATCGTCATCCACGTCACGCTGGTGCCCTTCATCAAGGCGGCGGGCGAACTCAAGACCAAGCCCAGCCAGCAGAGCGTCGCCCGGCTGCGCGAGATCGGGCTCCAAGCCCAGGTGCTCATCTGCCGCACGGAGCAGGCGCTCGACGAGGACGTGCGCGGCAAGCTATCGATGTACTGCAACATCCCCACGGGCGCGGTCGCCGAGATGCGCGACGTGAAGAACACGATCTACGAGGCCCCGCTGATGCTCCAGGCCGAGCGGGTGGACCAAACCGTCTGCGACCTGCTTGGGCTCGAAACCCCGGCGGCTGACATGACGGACTGGCGCAAGTTCGTCAACCGCGTCATCCAGCCTAAGAAGAGCGTCAAGATCGCCCTCGTCGGCAAGTACATCGAGCACCAGGACGCCTACAAGAGCATCTACGAGTCCCTCACCCACGCCGCCGCCAGCCACGACAGCGCCATCGACCTGATGCGCATCGACGCCGAGGCGCTCGAAGGCGGCGGCGACGCCGTGGACAAGCTGCTTGAAGATGTGACGGGCATCGTCGTGCCCGGCGGCTTCGGCGAGCGCGGCATCGAGGGCAAGATCCAAGCCGCTGGGTATGCGCGGCGCCACAAGGTGCCCTACCTCGGGTTGTGCCTCGGCATGCAGGTGGCGACCATCGAGTTTGCGCGGTACGCGTGCGGCCTGGAAGACGCCAACAGCACCGAGTTCGACCTCAAAACGCCGCACCCGGTCATCTCGCTCCTCGAACAGCAGCGCCACGTCCAGGAAAAGGGGGCGTCCATGCGCCTGGGCGTGTGGCCGACCCACGTCACCCCCGGCACCCGCGCCGAGCAGGTCTACGGCCGCCAGCAGATTCAAGAGCGCCACCGACACCGCTACGAGTTCAACAACGAGTACCGCCAGCAAATGACCGACCAGGGACTTGTCATCGCGGGCACTTCGCCCGATGGCAGTCTCGTGGAGATGATCGAACTGCGCGATCACCCGTGGTTTCTGGCCAGCCAGTTTCACCCGGAATTTTTGTCGAAGCCGAACGCACCGCACCCGCTGTTCCGAGGGTTCATCGGGGCGTGTCTGGCGCACCAGAGTTAGACCGCCGGGCCGAAGGGCGTACTTGCGAGGCGGAGCTTTCAGGACGATCTTTCTGAAAGTTCTTATCATGAAAATTCCCGCTTTGCTGGCCGTGTTCACGGCTTGCCTCTTGGCCGCCGTTCAGGGTCAGGATCAACCCGCCGCCCCCGCGGCCACCGATGTGCAGCGCGCCTACTTTGCGGGCGGTTGCTTCTGGTGCATGCAGTACGCCTTCGACAAGGTGCCCGGCGTCTCGAAGACCGTCGTCGGCTACACCGGCGGCAAGGTCACCGCACCCGACTACGACGAGGTTTCCACCGGCTCGACCGGCCACGCCGAGTCCATCGAGGTACAGTATGACCCGACCAAGGTGACGTACACGCAGCTTTTGGATGTCTTCTGGAAGAACATCGACCCGACCCAAGCCAACCGGCAGTTCGCCGACAAGGGCACGCAGTACCGTACGGCGGTCTTCTACCGCGACGACGCCGAGAAGCAGGCTGCCGAGGCTAGCAAGGATGCGCTGGAGAAATCCGGCAAGTACAACGGCAAGCCCATCGTGACCGAAATTACCAAGGCTGGCTCCTTCTACCCCGCCGAAGAGTACCACCAAGAGTATTACCGCAAGAACCCGGAACACTTCCAGCGTTACGAAGTAGGCTCGGGACGCGCTGGGTACATCAAAAAAATGTGGGGCATCGAATAATCTCCCTCCAACTATGGCAAAACCCTCCCTCCCTCTGATTGTCTCCGGCGCGGCTGCTTTGCTGATCGCCTGCACTGTTTTCGTCCACGCCCAGGAACCCAAAAAACCGGCGGCGTCCCCGTCGCCCACCGCTTCACCTATGAACGAAACTGCTTCCAACCCCACCAAAGAAGAACTCAAAAAGCGCCTGACGCCCATCCAGTACCACGTCACGTGCGAGGAAGGCACCGAGCCGGCTTTCCGCAACGCGTACTGGGATAACCACCGCGCAGGGATCTACGTGGACGTGATCACGGGCAAGGCGCTCTTTAGCTCGACGGACAAGTTCGACAGCGGCACCGGCTGGCCGAGCTTCACCAAGCCGCTTGCCAAGGAGAACGTTGTTGAGCACACCGACCGCTCCTACGGCATGGAGCGCACGGAAGTGAAGGCGAAGGACAGCGACGCGCACCTCGGCCACGTCTTCGACGACGGTCCGGCGGACAAGGGTGGCCTGCGCTATTGCATGAACTCGGCTTCCCTGCGCTTCATCCCTGTAGACAAGCTCAAAGAGGAAGGCTACGGCGAGTTCCTGCCGCTCTTCGAGAAAGAGAAGAAGTAACGCGCGGACATCTATTTCCAAACGTGCGAGGGCTGGCGGCAACGCCAGCCCTTTTCATTTGCCGCCGTCCACTTTACGCCGCTGCCATTCGTCATACGGGATGCGTCCCATCTTGAAGAACGCGTCGCGGGTGCGCACGTAGTTACCCGCGCCGTTCATGCGGCCAATCGGGCCGAGAAGCTCGGCCTTCACGTACGGGCCCGCCGGGTCGAGGTATTCGTCGCGGACGTGAACACAGAGCACCTCGCCAATGACGATCCGCGAATGTCCGACTTCCACGGTTGTCACCTCGCGGCACTCCAAGCTCGCCGGCGCTTCGGCGATCCGCGGCACCTGCACGCGCGTGGAGCTTGCGGTGGTGAGCCCCGCCTCAGCGAGTTCGTCGACGCCTGGCGGGAAGTCAATTGCGCATACGTTCATCGCCTCCGCGATAGCCTCGTTGACGATGTTGACCACGAACTCGCCACGCACACGGATGTTCTGTGCCGTGTCTTTGGGCACTCCTAAACCGGACTGCGGGTCTTGTGCGTCAGGTCGGTTGGCGACTCCGAGGGTCACGAGGACAGGATCGACGCACGCGTAGTTGAAGGCGCTGTAAGGCGCGGCGTTGACCCGGCCAGATGCGCTGAGACTCGTCACCAGCGCAATGGGTCGCGGCGCGACCAACCCGATGATGAGGTTGTAACGTTGGTTGGCCGGGATGGTCCCGAAATCAAACTGCGCCATACCTCAAGCGGGTACTAGTTCCTCGTACTCGACGCCGACTTCTTCGGGAACGCTCTCCTCGGCCTCCTCGTCGACGGTTTCGAGCGGGGCGAACCGCTCCGCGTTGAACCCGTACTCGATCCCGTGGCTGTTCGATGGGTTGACCAACTCCACGAGGTAGATCGCCGTCTCGCCCTCCGAGTTGCTCAGGCTGACGCCGGGCACGAGGTCGCGCACGGTATAAATCTCGTCCTTCTTGGGCAGCGAGGAATAAAGTTTCTCGATGCCGAGGGGAAAACGGTCATCGACGCAGGCGACCTTCTGGCCGGGCATGAACATGCGGCAATAAATCAGTTCGCGTGCGCGTGGGCAAGGAGCAAGGCGTCCACCCCCTTCTGGTTCCGCGTCACCGGCCCCATGCTGAAGAGGATGAACCCGCCCTGGCCGCTCTGCGCACCGACGCTGCGCTCCAGTCGGAGTTGTTTGGAGATTTCGGTCACGGGCCAGTTGTGGCCTTCGCCGAGGCGGTCCACGGCAATGCTCGGGTAGATGGGCACGCCGCGTGGGTTTGCCGACGGGCTGCGCCACCACTGCAACAGAGCCGAGTAGCTCTGCGGGCCGCCGTCGGGCCAATAAAGCTGGGGCGAGAGGTAGTCCACCCAGCCGTGCTGCATCCAACTCACCGGGTCGGAGTACAGGTCGGCGTACTGGTCCACGCCGGCCTGGATGCCTTGCGGGGTGCCCGGGCGGTAGATGCCGAAGGGGCTGACGCCGAAGAGTACGCCCGAGCGCGTGGACGAGACGGTGCGTTTGAGGTCGCGCACGAGCGCGTCGATGTTCGAGCGCCGCCAGTCCGCGAGGCTCGCGTCGCCGCCGGACGCCTGGTAGCGCGCGTAGTACGGCGCATCGGGGAACGTCCCGCGCGGCAGCCCGCTGCCCGGGTACGGATAAAAATAATCGTCCAGGATCACGCCCGCCACCGCGTAGCGACTGACGATGTCCTGCACGACGCGGACCACCTGCTGCCGCGCCGCCGGGTCACCCGGGTCCATCCACAGCCAGGAACCCACCTTGTGCGTGGCCCCCGGCAACTGGCGGCTGATGTGCGAGGCCGCCCGCGGCGTAGACGCGATGGACGCGGCACGGAAGGGATTGATCCACGCGTGGATCGCCACGCCCTGTCGCTTGCCCTCTTCGATGAACGTTTCCAACGGGTCGTACCCCGGGTTCACGCCCTGCGTGCCGGTCAGGAAGCGGCTCCAGGGTTCGATGCGCGAGGCGTAGAGCGCGTCGCCCTCCGGTCGCACCTGGACCATGAGGGCGTTCAGACCAGCGTGGGCGGCCGTGGCGACGATCTGGCGGATTTGTTCCTGCTGCGCGCCAGCCGACATGCCAGGACGGCTGGGAAAGTTGAGGTTGGCGACGGACGCGACCCAGGCCGCGCGCAGTTCTTCGGCCGGGGCGGATGAGACACGTCCGAGGGTGAAGATCAGGCCAACGAGCAGCAGCGAACGGCGGGACCAGGAGCGCATGGCGGAATTTATGCCACATCCCGGCCCGGCCGGCACGCCCGAATGCGCGCTGGCGACATCCCCATTGACAAAATCCTCCGGCGTTCCGTATCTAAGGAACGGTCCGGCGCGGGTTTTCCACGCCACGGCCGGAAGAAGTTCTGTGCGCTACACGACCCGGATCATCGTCCCGCCACGCGTGCGGCGCTCGGGTGCGCCGGGCGGCGTGGGGGTCGGGCCGCGACCTCAGGCCATCGGCGTCAGGAAGTCACTCGGTTTTGGTGATCCGCTCGGGCACGCTGGTCCGGGCCACGTCGCGGTCGCGGCGGCGCACCCGGAGTTCGTGCCCTTCTTTGCCCAAGCGATTCCCGCCGAACTCGCCGCCTCCCGCCGTACGCTCACCGAGACGCTCGCCACCGCGGCGCGGGGAGTGGGTGCCGGCCGATTCCGCCAGCCGTGGGGTGCCGACGCCGACGGATTGCGCACCCCGCAGGACGTGGACGATGCGGCGGCGGCAGGTTATCCCTATTTCACCATCAATCTGGCCGAGCACGTCCGCGACGCCGCTCTGTCCCCGGATGAACTCACCGTCGCCGTGGATCGAATGGTGGTTGACGGCGAACTGCCCGAAGACTGGTTCGCCCCCTACCTCGACCGTGAAGTTGCCCTCGGCGATGGCGCGTCGCTGCTCCTCACCCTCGCACCACTCCAACGCGCCGCCGTCCGGTTTGGACACGCCATCCAGCACGGCGCGCGCATGTACGAGACGGCTGCCCGCGCCAACCGCGGCCGACCCTACGAGGTCGAGGTTTCTCTCGACGGCGTCGGCGCACCCACCACGACGGTGGAACACCTCTACCTCGGCCTCGAACTCGAAGCCCGCGGCGTGCGCCTGACCAGTCTCGCGCTGCGGCCGGAGGGCAGCGACCCGACGGCCTTCGAGGCAGCATTACGCGAGCACGTCGCCGTGGCATCCTTCTGCGGACCGTACAAGCTGAGCTTCCGCGGCGAACGCTACGACGAGGCGTTCGTGCCGGCTATCGGACGTTGCTGCGGCGATCTGCTCCACTTCAAAACGTCGGCGGAGAGTTTCCACGAAGCGTTACGCCTCGCCTGGCGCGTTGAACCGAACCTTCTGCGCGAAGCGGCCACGGCGGGCGGATTGCCGTTGACCGACGGCGTCGACCTGGAGGCAGAGTACCTCGGCCGCCCGGAAGGCACGCGCGCTCTAGCGTCGGCCTGCGCCACGTTGGCTGCGCCCGGGAACGAAGCCTTCCTCGCGCTCCTGGAACGTCACGCGGACCTGTACCACGAACTTCTGGACGCCCGTTTTGAGCGGTTGATCCGTGCCTTGAACGCGGGATAGTTTCTGGCATGACTGCCTACCCCTTCTGCCGCCGCACGTTGTGCGTGGCAACCTTGGTTATCGCGTTTGCCACCGCCGCCTTCGCCGATGCCACGGACGACGCCTGGCGGCACGTCCAACTTCTCCAGCAAGAGTTGGAGGGGGATGCTCCAAAAGGGACCAACGAGGTCGAGTTCTACGCGCCGAAGATCGCCGCGCTGCACCAGGCCGCCACGGACTTCGCCGCGGCCCACCCCGACGACCCACGGCGCTGGGACGCCGACCTCACCGCTATCCGCTCGCAACAGTTCCCCGCTCCCGCCGACGAGCGCCGCGCGATCTTCGCGGGCAACGAGGCGCTTCTGAAAACAATCCTCGCTGCTCCCGAGGCCTCCGCTGCTACCAAGCAGGCGGCCGAGCGCGCCATCATTCGCCAGCACCTCGACCACCTCGACCTGCTCACCTCGCCCGAACAAGCCACGGCCCTCGAAGGCCGCCTGACCGATTATCTGGCCCGTTTCCCCGACGATCCGAAAGCGGCCAACATGCAGGTGCGCCGCCTCGACCTGTGGCAGCGCGCCGACCCTGCCAAGGCCGCCGCCCTGCTCGACGAGATGGCCGCGAGCACCGACGAGAAGATCGCCGCCGCCGCCCGCGGCCGGCAGGCGCAACGCGCCCTCGTCGGCAACGCTCCTTTAGACTGGAAGCTGCCCGCGCTGGACGGCAGCACCATCGACCTGCCAGCATTGCGCGGGCGCGTGGTGCTAGTGCAGTTTTGGGCCAGTTGGTGCCCGGATTGCAACCGTGAGATGCCCGCTATCCTGTCCACGTACCGGGAGTTTCACCCGCGCGGCTTCGAGATCGTCGGCGTCTCCCTGGACAAGGACAAGGAGGCGCTCGCCGCCACGGTCCGGAAGAAGGGCATCGTGTGGCCGCAGTATTCCGACGGCAACTACTGGAACAACGACGTGGCCGTGCGCTTCGGCGTGCGCGGCATCCCGGAACTGTGGCTCGTGGACACGTCCGGCCGCGTCGTCGCCACGGGCGTGCAGGCCGACCAACTCGCCGCGCTGATCCCGCCACTTCTGCCCGCCACCGCCGCGCGTTAGCGTTGCCAAGACCGAACGGCCGGGCGATGCTGGTACGGTGAAGTTGTCCAAGCGCGGCGAATATGCACTTCGGGCGCTGATCGACCTCGGCATCGCCCAGGAACTCGGCCGGCCGCTCCTGCGCATCAGCGAACTCGT
>CAXUIU010000002.1:31794-46349 GCA_964250955.1 uncultured Chthoniobacterales bacterium
CGCAACGCCATCGCCAACGTGCTGGACCGCTATACCCTTGCGGACATCGTGGAAGTGACACTACGCAAGCTGCGGCGCGACAAGGCGACGTTCCACCTCGGAGACGTGTGCCCGCCGATGTTTGACGAGGACGCGCCGCTCCTCACAGATCCGACGCGCGCTCAGCGGCCGAGCGAACGGCGATAGTCTTCAATGGCCGTTGCCAGCTCGGTCTGGCCTTCGGCGGTTGCCACTTCGGACGCGCGGGCGGCTGCCTTGTCCGCTTTCTCGGGCCGTCCGGCCGCCACGAGCGATTTTGATAGGCCCAGGAGGGTATGCGGGCGCCGGTACTGCGTCAACCGGCAGGCACGTTCCGCGGCAGCTACCAGTATCTCGGCCGCCCCCGGCGAAGGCGAGGGCTGGCCGGGCCGGCCGAGGCCGAGCCGGGCGATGGCGTCCAAGGACAGGATGTGTTCGGAATCGCTCGGTTGTTCGCACCCACGCACGAAGGCCAGTAGACAGGCGAGGTAAAACTCCATTGGCAGGACGTTCTCGCGCTTCAAAATCCACGCCACTGAGGCGATGTTAATCGGGTGGACTGCGAGCAAAGCGCCGCGAACCACCCGGCACGCGTGACGCCCGTAACAGCCGCCACAGCAGGAAAGCCGACGTGACGTGCAGCGCCAGATTGATGACGTAGTAGCCTGTCGGGTTCGTTCCTCAGAGTCGTTACTCCAGCCAGAACGGGGTGTTCGTCAGCGCGTAGCAGTCGAGAGGCCCGTGCTGAACCGGGTTTCGCGTGACCCTCCCCACGAACCCAGCAGCGAGCTATGGGTGATGAGCAAGTCGTCGTCCCACAGGAATTCACTCCGCAACGCCGGCCAGTGGCAAGCGCACGGCAGCAGGACGAGCAGCACGGCCTGAACGATGCGCCGCCAATCAGCGCGCATCCCCTCCCCGCGGCAGGCAGCGACCGGCGGGACGGGCTGGATTGCAGGGGCAACGGCAATCATGCGTCGGCTTTTCTTGGCCATCGCATGCCGTGCGGGCTCCTTGCCGTCGCTCGCTAACTCGCTGCGCCGATTTCGCGCATCAGGTCCGGGAACGTCTTGGCTTCGCGGATGGCGTGGTTAAGCTGGTCGAGCTTCTTGTCGTTGAACGCCTGGTTGAGCGAGACACGCCGCGTGCCGCCGCCGTGGTTGAAAACCACCTCGTCCCAGTGGATCGACGACACCTCGTTGTTGAACTTCGCCACTGACCGACCACGGAAATAGGCGCGCGTCGATTCGGGCGGATTGAAGATCGCGTTCTTCACGTCTTCTTCGCTCACGAAACGCCGCATCTGCCCTTCGCGCAGCAGTGCGTAATGCAATCCTTGGTCGGGCGAGACGTTGTGGTATTCCAGGTCGATGGACTGGAGCCACGGGTCGGTCCAGGCGAGGTTTTCCTCTTCCTTAAGCGTGGTCAGGAGGAATTTCTTCGCCACCCAGTCTACCCGGTCGCGGCAGAGCATTACGTCGCGCTCCAGGTCGTTAAGGACGCTCTCCCACTCGCGCAGGAGCCAGGCGGTTTCCTCGTCGTCGCGGTTGCAGTGCTCCGTGGCGGCGGCGAGGTACATGCGCTGCACGTCCACGGCGCTGATCTTACGGCCATCTTTCAACTCGATGATCCAGGTGTACGTCTGGTCGCGGCTGATCGCCTTGGTCGTCTCGATGGGCTGGGCGAACTCCAGTTGCGGGGCCTTGCCGGCTTCGATGAGTTCCAGCACGAGCGAAGTCGTGCCCATCTTGAGCGCGGTGGCAACCTCGCTCATGTTCGCGTCGCCGATGATGACGTGGAAGCGCCGGTAACGCGAACTGTCCGCGTGCGGCTCGTCGCGCGTGTTGATGAGCGGGCGGCGGTTCATCGTGTCGATGCTTACAACCACGCTAAAGAAGTCCGCGCGCTGCGAAATTTGGTACAGCCCCGCCTGGCTAGCGACGCTCTCGGCTTCAACGCCCATCTTGCCCGCGCCGGCAAAGATTTGCCGTGTCACGAGGAAGGGGAGGATGTCACTGACGACCCGATCCCACGGGACGTGGCGGCTCATCAAGAAGTTATCGTGGCAGCCGTAGCTGTGGCCGATGAAGTCTGTGTTGTTCTTGTAGAGCCGCACCTCGCGGTCGGGCAGGAGCTTTTTGTTCCGCCGCCGGGCGCACTCGGCGAGGATGCGCTCGCCAGCCTTGTCCTGCGCCACCAACTCGATGAGCCGGGTACATTCCGGGGTGGAATACTCCGGGTGCGCGTGGTCGTTGTAGAAGCGCGCGCCGTTGCTCAGAACGAGGTCGCTCTTGATCTCCTCGAAAGACAGCGGCCGGTTCTTGTCGATCTCGAAGTACGCCGACTCGTCGGTGTCCTGGAGAAGTTCCGCCGCCCGAAATCCGCGCGCATCCTTGTGGGGGTCTTCCAGGGAATAATCCCACTTCATCAGCGTGCCGTGCTCGGTGTAGCGGCGCACGAGTTCAATGGATTCGCTGACAACGTCCACGTTGTCGATGCCGTCCACGGTGATCCCGTACTCCGTTTCGATCCCAAAAACGCGGTTCATCCCTTGCTCGGATAGTGTTTGCACGTCAGAAAAGGAAGCGCATTCAGATCACGGCGCGGTTGGTCTTCGGCCGCTCGGCGTCGCGCGCCCCGGCGCGGACGGGGGAGACCCGGACGACATTTTCGCTCTCGTAGTCGATGAGCTTGAGCCAATCCTCCGTGATGTCGGTGGGCGGGAAGATGTCGTTCTCCGAGTACTCGGCGTTGAGCGAGAGGCTCAGGTCGCTGGCGCTGATGCCCTCCTCCTGGCTCGTGGCGATGGCGCGCTTGATGGCGAGGCCCTTGGCACGCTCCACGATGGAGGCGATGATGGCCCCGCTGATGAGGTCGCCGCGGTAGAGCGTTTCCTTGCGCCCGCTGCGGAGCGTGACTTCGAGGAAGCGGTTCTCGTCGCGGTGGGTGAACTGCTGCTCGATCAAACCATCCACCAACCCGTCGATGGCCGCGCGGACGCTGCCGGCTTCCTTCACCATGGCCGGATCGTAGGGCAGATTATCGGAGAGGTAGATTTTGTAAATCTCACGTGCGCCCTCCTTCGTCGGCCGGTTGACCTTGATCTTACGGTCGATGCGGCCGGGCCGGATGATGGCCGGATCGATCAGGTCCGCACGATTGGATGCGAGGATGATGACCACGTCGTTCAGCGAATCAATGCCGTCCATCTCCGTGCAAAACATCGGCACGAGGGTGGACAGGATGTTCGAGAACCGCGACGCGCGGCGCGTGCCCAAAATGCTCTCGGCCTCGTCGATGAACAGGAACGGCAGGTAGCCTTCCTTCCTTTTCTCGCGGGCGGTAGCGAAGATCTCGCGCACCATCCGCTCACTCTCGCCCACCCACATGTTAAGGATCTCCGGACCTTTGATGTGCATGAAGTATTCCTTCATCTTCTCGCCAGTCTTCTTCTCCAACTGCTGGGTGAGGTTGTACGCCGTCGCTTTGCCGATGAGCGTTTTGCCGCAGCCGGGCGGGCCGTAGAGCAGAAAGCCTTTGGGCGTCGTGTGGTTGAACTTGGCGAACAGGTCCGCGTGGATAAGCGGCAGTTCGATGGCGTCCTTGATCGCCATGAGCGCCTCCTGCTGGCCGCCGACTTTTTCCCAGGGCAGTTCGGGCACCTCGTCGAGGTAATGGTCCTCGCTCTTGGGGCGCTTGAGCACCTCCATAGCCATGCGATAATTCGGGTCGACGCGCACCTCGTCACCCGCCTTGAGCGTCTCTTTGGAGATGCTCTGCGAACGCTGGAGCACGAGCGACTGGAGGCCGTTGTCCTGGCCGACGCGCAGGCGGTCGTCGCCGATGACTTCCGTCACCTTGGCGACCGGCCCTGACGTGTCGAAGCCAAGGTCGCCGACGACGACGTACGCCTCGTTGACGAGCACGCGGGTGCCCCTCTTGAGCTTGGAGATGGGGATGCGCGGATCGACGTTGCAGTAGTAGTCGGAGCCGCCGACGACGATTTGCGCCGTCTCGCGGTTGGGACTGCCAAGGAAAATGCCGATGCGGTTGGCGGGCGAGGTCACCTTCTTGATGACCTCTTCCATCTTCTCGATGGTTTGGCGCGCCTCGTTCATGGTGTCCTCCTGGTCGGCGACGTGGGCGCGGACGTTCAGGAGGGCTTTGCGGATCGGGTCGCCGATGGGCAGCGAGGCGATGGTGCGGTCGAGCAGATCGAGCGCGGACATCTCGTCCGAGCCGCCGTGGCTCGCGCCGTAAGGAGAGTCGTACTCGTTGGAACGATCAGATGGGTTCATTGCGTCTTCTCTGCGGATGCGAACAGGGTCAGATTTTGGACAAGGACAAAGGCCAGCGGGTTCAAAAACAATACGCCCGGAACAAACGGGCGGACGGCGGGCATGTTCCAGGTCGCTGCCGGCGGAGGGGATCGGCGTCGGAAGGGGCGCGGAAAAAGGGACGGGACCGAGCGAAGGAAGAGGGCGCAGGGTTTGCACCCCCTGGGACTCGAACCCAGAACCTAGTGATTAAGAGTCACGTGCTCTACCGATTGAGCTAGGGATGCGTGATCGTGTGCCGCTCGTCTTGCCTGCCACGAGCTTCAGAGTATCGCGTGGGGGAAAGCTTTGGCAAGCGACTTTTCGCGCACGTTCCCTCTCGGCCCGGCGGTCAGGCAGTGGAAAAATTCTCCACCCCGTTCCATGTTGAGGC
Organism: uncultured Chthoniobacterales bacterium; assembly: GCA_964250955.1. GTDB lineage: Bacteria > Verrucomicrobiota > Verrucomicrobiia > Chthoniobacterales > SZAS-18 > CAHJWO01. The sequence continues at coordinate 36,523 of CAXUIU010000002.1, forward strand.
CATGTCGAACGGCCTCTTCCCTGCTTCGCGCCCGAACCTGGGCCTGACCACGGTCGGCGTTTTCTACGACGGGAATTATTTCAACCACGTCAGCACGTACTACAAATATTCCCACCCGCGCCGCGCCCGGCTCTCCATCGCGGGACTGCACCGCTTCATCCGCGCGCAGGTTGCGGGCGGTGCCGGCGACGCCCAGCCGAAGCCTGCCGCTGCCACCGCGCCAACCAACAGCCGCCGGCCCGTGCGCGAGGAGTCCGAGCGGACCCGCCGCTGCCAGATCGTGGACGCGCATTACTTCCGTGGACGCCTGGCGGCGATGGAGGCGGCGGCGAAGGACTCACTGCTCAACGAGCGCCTTTTCGAGGACGTGCTCATGAAGGAAGGCGTCACCACGCACTCTCTGCCGCTCGTGCGCCGCCGCGACCAGAGCCTCGCGGAGAAGGGCCTCGACGTGTGGTTCGCGCTCGAAGCCTACGAGTTGACCCTGCTCAAACGCTACGACGTGACCGTGCTCGTCGCCTGCGACCGCGACTACCTGCCGCTCGTGCGCAAGCTCAACGCCCTCGGCGGCTGCGTGATGGTACTCGGATGGGATTTCACCCACACCGACGAGATGGGCGTGGAGCGCCAGACGGTGACGAGCATCGACCTGCTCGCCGAGGCCACCTACCCCCTCGCCATGCATGATCTCATCGAATCGGCCGCCCCGGACGACACGCTCATCAACGGCCTGTTCGTGGACGACGCCAACCGCCGCGGTGACCCCGCGCGCAACCCCGCCACCGCCGGCGTGCCCGACGAGACACCGCGCGACGTACCGCCCGGTTCGCCCAAGTTGGAGGCCGACCGCGGCCCGGAGCACGCCGGCACGATCCAGACGCTCAAGGAGGGCTACGGCTTCATCAGCACGGAGGCGTCCGCGAAGAACCTTTTCTTCTCGTGGGCTGACTTGCAGGACGTGCCCTTCGACGCGCTGCAAATCGGCGACCGCGTGAGCTACCATCTCGGCACGAACTTCAAAGGCGAATGCGCGACGAACGTGCACAAGCTTTGACGGGCGGCCGGCATCCGCTACACTGCGCGCTCCTCCATGCCAACGACCGCGCCGCCGGCCCGGGGTTTCCCGCTCCTCGAACAACTCCGCGACCTCGGCCGGCAGGCGCGCACGTCCGCGCTCGCGGTGGCGCTCTACGACTACACGCTCGACCTGCGCTTTAGCCTCGCGGCGTCGCGCACCTTCCACGCGGCCAGCACGATCAAGCTGGCGATCCTCCTCGCGCTCTTCCGGGCGGAGGAAACAGGCCGCCTGCGCCTCTCCGACCGCTTGCACGTCCGCAACCGTTTCCGCTCCCAGGCCGACAGCTCGCCGTTCTTCCTCGCTTCTGACCGGGACGGTGACCCGGAACTCTATAAATCCATTGGACGTACCGCCGCCCTGCGCGACCTCGCGGAGACGATGATCGTGCGTTCAAGTAACCTCGCCACCAACCTCCTCATCGACCACTTGGAGGTGCCCTTCGTGACCGATTGCCTCGCCGCCGCCGGTCTGGACGCGCTGCGCTGCGTGCGTGGGGTCGAGGACGAGGCGGCGTTCGCGCGCGGGCTCAACAACTTCGTCACCGCCGACGGCCTGCTGGAGTTTTTCCGCCGTGTCCACGACACCCGCGCCCTCACCGCCGAGAGCCGTGACCGGATGTTCGACATCCTCTTCGCACAACGCTTCAACGCCATGCTGCCCGCCGGTGTTCCCGACGCCGCCAAGGCCCGCGTGGCGCATAAGACGGGCGAAATCTCCACGGTCACCCACGACGCCGGGATGGTCTTCCTGCCGGGCCGGGCGCCGTACGTCCTTGTGGTCCTGACCGAGTACCCCGCCGCCGGCAACGCCGCGGCGCGCAACAAGACCGTCGCCGCCGTCTCGGCCGCGGTGTACGAATTCCTTCTCCATGAATCAAACCGCGCGTGACCTGCCCGTCGTGGACGGCCTGCGGCTGCCCGACGACGTGCGCGCCCTCCTGCGTCCGGACGAACTCCTCACTGACCGCGCCGGCCGCCAGCACCGCCTGCCGCGCTTCTTCTACGAGGTGCGCAGTTGGTCACAGGCGAAGGAAGTCCACCTCACCCCGCACGTGCGCCTGAGCGAACTCCTCGTCGTGGACAGCCGTGAGGCCCCGCGGCTCCTGGAAGAATTCCCGCACTATGTCCCGTGCGCGGTCAGCCTGTTGGCGCGGGTCTTGGAAGACCTGCGCGGGAAGGTCGGCGCACCCGTGTTCGTCGCGGCCAACGGCGGCTACCGCTCGCCCGCGCACCGTCTCACCACCCACGCCAACCCGCACCTGTGGGCCGCTGCCGCCGACATCTACCGCGTGGGCGACACCTGGCTCAACACCCAGGGGTCCGTCGAGAAATACGGCGCCCTCGCCCGCGAACTCCTCCCGGACGTGAACGTCCTGCCCTTCGGCCACCAACCGGGCGAATCCGACGACCATCTCCACCTGGACCTCGGCTACTTGCGCGTCGTGCCAGCAGGGTGCGACGAGGCTCCGGTGAGTTGAAGTCCGGCGGGCAAGGCGCTAGGGTGCGGGCCTTTTCCAAGCCCCCCGCTCGCTTGAACCCCCGCCCGCGCCAGAAAACCGAGCTTTCCTCCCTGACCGGCCGCGCCCACTCGCCGGGGGAAAGCGTCGCAATCCCACGCCAGTCGGTGGTCGGGCTGGAGGCGGAGTTCACGCTCGTGGTGGATGGTAAAGAAGCGCGGCCGGAAGACGTTTTCGGTTCTCCGGAAGGTCTCCTGCGCCACCACGCGGGCAGGATCATCCCGCGCACGGGCCGTTCACGCCACCTGCCGACGGGTGGCGCGCTGTACTTCGACACGGGCGTCGTGGAAGTCGCCACCGCGCTCATCGAACTCGACGCGCCCCACGGCCCCGCCCGGGCGGTGCGTTCGCTGTGGGAACAGATCGCCTTCGTGCGTGCGCAGATCGACCGTTGGGAGGCTGCGACCGGCAAGACCCTGTGTCTGCGCGGGTTCAGCGCGCACTACAATTTCTCGCTGTTCGGCCAGACCACGCCGCGCCTCTACCGGCTCGCGCGGGTTTTGCCATACCTTCTCGGCATCCCCACGATGCTGCTCGCCGCCAACCGCCGCTCCACGGCCGTCGGTGTGCGCCCGCGGCCGGGACGGATCGAGGTCACGGCGGACTTCACCCCCGACGTGGCGCTGACGAACGCCACCCTCGCCTTCCTGGCCGGCGTGGTCACCGCCACCGCCCGCTGGCCCGACGCAGACCTGAACCCGGCCGCCTTCCGCCGCCTCGGGCTGCCGCGGATTGCGGGTTTTAGTCCCAGCAAGCACAGTTCGCGCAAAGGCTGGCGGGCCCACGCGGGCGACTTCGCGCGCAACCCCTTCGCCGCCGATCCGAACGAATCCGTGTGGCTCCTCACCGACGGCCGGCGCGTGAGCCTGCGCGATTTTGCGTGCGAGGTGCTGGTGAAGTTCGCCCGCCCGATCCGGCGCTACGCGGACCGGGCGACGTTCACCCACCTCCGCGAGGTGCTCGCGGGCACGGCGCGTTCGCTCCTGGATTTCGACGACCGCCCCGCCGCCTACGACGACGCCGGCCGCAAAATCGACTGGGGACGCCGTCGCGCCCGGCCGCTGCCGCGCTCGGCGTACGAAAAGGTGATCCAACGCGTCATCCGCCACGAACCGCTGCGCATCGGTTCGGCGCGCTACGTCGTCGAGCGGATGCCGGGTTGGTACGAGTTCGTCTTCCGCGACCTGCGCACCGGGGGACGGAGGACCTTCAACCTCGACGAACTCGCCCGACGCGTGGCGCGTGGCGAGGTCTGATTACTGACGCGGCGCCGGCGCAGAAGTCTCGGGCACGAGCCACTCGGGATCGTTCGGCGTCGTGGCGACGTGCGCGCCGGCGTTGCTGGTCGTCGGGTAGGTCGTGGACACCGGCCGGGAAGGGTCGTTGACCGTGCGCGGCTTCATGTCGGCATCGAGTTCGCTCGGCTTGATCCAGCCCCTGCCGTAAAAGTCGCGGTCCTCGGGGCTCATGAACGCGCACCCGTTGACAAAGGCCATCAGCAGCAAGGAAAGCAGGACGGTTCTCATAGGGGCGGCGCGCACGCTTGTAGAAGATGCCTCTACCCTCCTGCCCGCGCAAGGTCCGTCGCACTCGCGGCCGAAATCTGGTAAGTTCCCCGCCGGATGGACGCGCCTCCGCTCGAACTCACCTCGCCTCTGACCGATCTGCCCGGCATCGGCCCCGAGCGCGCCAAGGCCCTGGATCGCCTGGGCCTCACCACCGTGGGCGAACTTCTCACTCACTACCCCAAGCGCTACGAGGACCGTCGGCAGTTCGAGCGTTTTCCCACGCAGGCCGGCGACAAACCCGTGTGCGTGTGCGGGATCGTCGTTTCCACCTCCAGCAAGCGGCTGCGCGGCCGTCAGACCATGTTCGAGGCAACCTTGCAGGAACCGGAGCGCCACGCCTTGTCATCGCTCCTCACCGTCCGTTGGTTCAACGCCTACTTCGTGCAAAAAATTTTCGCCGCCGGCCAGCGCGTCGTCATCTACGGCAAGCCTAAGGCGCGCGGCACCGGCGTGGTCATTGACCATCCGGAATTCGAGGTCATCGAGAACGAGGAAGACCCCGACACTCTCATTCATCTTCAGCGCATCACGCCTATCTATCCGACGACCGAGGGCCTAAGCCAGAAGACGCTTCGCGCGCTGATCTACCGCACGCTGGCCGCTTTCCCGCTGGGAACGCTGCCAGACATCCTGCCCGCCGGGCTGGACACAACCCCCCGCGCGGTGGCCTTGCGCGACATCCATTTTCCCGCCGACGAACCCGCCCGCGAGAAAGCCCGCCGCCATCTGGTGATGAGCGAGTTCTTCGGCCTCCAGATGATCCTCGCCGCTCGACGCGCGCGGGCCGTCGCCGTCGCGGGCGAGTCCCACTGCGGCCCCGGCCGGCTCCTGGAACGCTTCCACGATTCGCTGCCCTTCGGGTTGACCAAAGCCCAGTGGCGCGCGGTCGGCGAGATTCGCGGCGACCTCGCCACCAGCCACCCCATGAACCGCCTCCTCCAGGGCGACGTGGGCGCGGGCAAGACCCTCGTGGCGCTCTCCGCCATGCTCCTGGCCGTTGAGGCCGGTTACCAGGCGGTGTTGATGGCCCCGACGCAGGTCCTGGCCGAGCAGCATTTTCTGGTTTTCAAGCGTTGGCTGGAGCCGCTCGGGCTGCGGCTGGCCCTGCGCACCGGCAGCCGGAAGGAAGACACGAACGGCGCGGACGACCTGTTCTTCGACCCGAAAGAGGCGAAATCTGCCGGGAGCGGTGTCCTTCCCCGTGGCGACAACGCCCCGGACATCCTCGTCGGCACCCACGCGCTCCTGCACGAGAAGACCCCGCCCCCGCGCCTGGGGCTGGTGGTCATCGACGAACAGCACAAGTTCGGCGTCCTCCAGCGCGCCGCTTTGTCCAAGGGCCGCAAGATTGCGCCGGACGTGCTCGTCATGACCGCCACGCCCATCCCGCGCACCCTGGCGATCACGGTGTACGGGGACCTGGACGTTTCCATTTTGGACGAACTTCCCGCCGGCCGCGGCAAGATCGTCACCGCCGTGCGCTACAACGACAAGCTGCGCGAGGCGGGCGAGTTCATCCGCAAGCACCTCGCCGACGGCCGGCAGGCGTACATCGTTTATCCGCTGATCGAGGAGAGTGAAAAGCTCAACGTCAAAGCCGCCACCGAGGGTTTCGAGCACTGGCGCGAGACCCTCCGACCGTTCCGCTGCGAGCTCCTCCACGGCCGGATGCGCCCGGAGGAAAAGGACGCAATCATGCGCGCGTTCCGCGACGGTGAGGTGCAGGCGCTCATTTCCACGACGGTCATCGAGGTCGGCATCGACGTGAAGAACGCCAACCTCATGCTGATCGAGAACGCCGAACGCTTCGGCCTCGCCCAACTCCACCAACTCCGGGGCCGCGTCGGCCGCGGCGAGCACAAGAGCTATTGCCTGCTGATGATGGACCCGCGCGCCGGCGAGGACGCGCTCAACAAGCTGCGCACCCTGGAGGAAAGCTCCGACGGCTTCGTCATCGCCGAGGCGGACTTACGGATGCGCGGGGCGGGCGACATTCTCGGCACGGCCCAGAGCGGCCTGCCCCCACTCAAGTTGGGCGACCTCGTGGCCGACGCCGAATGGATGCGCACCGCCAGAACCGCCGCGCGCGATCTCTTCGAATCCGATCCTGGTCTGCGGCGGGCAGACAACCAGCGGTTCCGAGCGTACTTAACCGAGAGCCGCAAGGGCGCGCTCGCTCAGGTCAGTTGAATAATCCACCGTCCGCACGATCATAGCTTCCGCCCGATGAAACGCTTCTTCAGCTTCCTGCTCTTTGTGCTGTTGTTGTGCGTGGCCGTGGCGGCGTTGTGGGTGTGGAAGAACCCGCGCTACAGCCACGGTCGCTTCGATCTGCGCCGCTCGCTGCTCGGGATGGTCGGCCGCGGCAAGGAAGGCTGGCAGCCGGAGAAGTACACGGTCGCCGCCGGTCCCTACGTCAACCCGGGCGACGTGAACATTCTAGCCGCCATGAGCCACCAGCGCGTGCTGTTAACCAAGGCCGTCGTGCCCTCGGTGGTCAGCATCCACACGACCCGCACCGCTCGGCGCGCCCCGCAGAACGACGATCCGCTTTTCCGCTTCTTCCACCAGGGCGTGCCCATGCCCGCGCCTGGTAGCCAGACCGAGGGGGCGCAGGGCAGCGGGGCCATCGTCAGCAAGGAGGGGCACATCGTCACCAACAACCACGTCATCGACGAGATGGACGCCGTCGAAATCGAACTCAGCGACGGCCGCCGCCTGCCCGCGACCTTGATCGGCACCGACCCGGAAACGGACATCGCCGTGCTCAAGATCACCGCCGACGACCTGCAACCCCTGCCTTTCGGCAATAGCGACGAGGTGGAGGTCGGAGAGACCGTCCTGGCCGTGGGCAACCCCTACGGCCTAGAGGAAAGCGTGACGCAAGGCATCATCAGCGCCAAGGGCCGCACGGCGAGCGAGAGCACGACCAGCACGGCGCTGCTCCAGACGGACTCCGCCATCAACCCGGGCAACTCGGGCGGGCCACTGGTCAACGTGCGCGGCGAACTGATCGGTATCAACGAAAAGATCTACACCGAGACGGGCCGTTCGCAGGGGGTGGGCTTCGCCATTCCGTCGGCGACGGTGCGGCGTTCGATGGAGAGCATCCTCGCCACCGGTCGCGTGGTCCACGGCTACCTCGGCATCGAGCAACTCCCGCTCACCGAGCAGGCTGCCAAGCAGCGCGGGCTGACGAACCAGACCGGCGTGCTCGTGGACCGCGTACGCGCCGGCTCGCCCGCGGAGAAAGCCGACATTCACCCGGGCGACCTGATCCAGAAGTTCAACGGCAAGGCCGTGACCGACCTCACCGGCCTGCGTCGCGGCGTGGACGAGGCAGGCGTCAACGCCGTCGCCACCGTCGAACTGCTGCGCGACGGCAAACCCCTGAGCGTGCAGACGCAGATTGCCGAGCGCCCGCCGCCGACCGCGCAGATCGCCTACGCGCCCACCGGTCCGAACCCAAGCACTAGCCCCGTGGGGCCGATCGACACCGGCGGGGCGCTAGGAGGCGTGGCGATCTCTGAGCTGACGCCCGCCGTGCTCACCCGTCGCGGATTACCGAAAGACACCGCGGGCGTGCTCGTCGAGACGGTGGATGCCGCCAGCCCGGTCGCCGACAAGCTGCGGCCCGGCGACATCATTGATGGAATTAACCGCAAGGAGGTCGCCACCTTGCTCGACTACGCCGCCCATGCCGACGAGATGATGGGCGACGCTCCGATCCTGCTTTCGGTGCTGCGCAGCCAGACGCACGTGCTGGTGGTCATCAATCCCGGTTGAGGAGGAACGCTGTGTCGATGAAGTTGTTTCTCTCCGTTCTCGCTTTCCTGCTGCCCGGGGCTTTGTTGGCCCAAAACTCGCCGTCCGCGCGGGACAGCGGGCTGGAGTGTGTGCTGGTAGAATCGGCGTTCGGGCCGGAATTAGAGGCGGTCGAGGCGATGCTGGTGCCTGACGCGGGGAAGTTCGAGCGCACGATGGTGAACGGCGTCGAGTTCAAGTCCACGCAGATCGGCGGCCGTCGCTTCGTGTTCTTCCTGACGGGCATGAGCCTGGTCAACGCGGCGATGAACACCCAACTCGCCCTGGACCATTTCCACCCGGCGGCGGTGTTCTTCACCGGCATCGCCGGCGGCACCGACCCCGACCTGCACCCCGGCGACGTGGTCGTCCCGGTGCGCTGGCATTACCACGCAGAGGCGTTCTACGTCAACGAAACGAGCCCGGGCCAGTTCGCGCTGCCGTCATTCTTCAAGCAAAAGTACCTGAACTTTGGGATGATCTTCCCCGAAGATGTCACCGTGCGGCGCGAGGGGATGGACGGGTGGGAACAGGTCCCTGAGTTCCGTGCCGACGACAAGCTCCTGGCTGCCGCCCAGCGCGCCACCGGCGGTGCGGATGGGTCGTACAAGGTCGTCTTCGGCGGCGACGGGGTGTCGGGCAGCGTGTTCTGCGACAACGCCGAGTACCGCCGCTGGATCTTCCGCGTGTGGAAGGCGCAGTGTGTGGACATGGAGTCGGCCGCGATTGCCCAGGTGTGTTGGCAGAACAAGGTTCCTTGCCTCGTCGTGCGCGGCCTGAGCGACCTCGCCGGCGGTCAAGCGGGCGCGAACGACATGGAACGCTACCTTCGAGCCGCCGCCGACAACTCCGCCCGTGTGCTCGTGCGCGTCCTGCAAAACCTCGACGCGCCACCGCACTAACCCAGGTCGTCCAATGGAAGTCCGCACGATCCTGACGCCGACGGAGATCGCCGCCCTGCGACCGGAGGAATTGGGCGAGACGACGTGCATCGTCTTCGACGTGCTGCGGGCCACCTCGACGATCCTGGCTGCACTGACGAACGGCGCGCGGGCCGTGTGGCCGGTGTTAACGCCCGCGAAGGCGTTGGCCACACGCGACAAGCGCCTGCCGGACGCGCTCCTGGGCGGCGAGCGCGGTGGCTTGCGACTCGACGGCTTCGACCTCGGCAATTCCCCGCGCGAGTACACCGCCGAGCGGGTCGGCGGGCGCGACATCGTCACCACGACGACCAACGGCACCGTGGCACTCCGGGCCTGCTCGACGGCGGACACGGTCCTCGCCGCGGCGCTGGCGAACCTCGAAGCCACGGCCGGCTGGCTGCGCCGGCACGAGCTTGGCCGGGTGCTCCTGGTCTGCGCGGGCACCGGCACAGACTTCGCGCTGGAGGATGGGCTGGCGGCCGGGGGCCTGGCCTTGCGGCTGGGGGCGTCCTACAACCCGGGGTGCGACGACGCCACGGCGGCCATGATGGCACTCTACGCCAGCCACCACCGCGACCTGACGGGAGCACTGGCTTGTTCCACCAACGGTCAACGGTTGGTTGAGATCGGTCTGGGCGAGGATGTGGCTTGGTGCGCGCAGGAATCATGGCTTGCTACGGTGGCCATCATGGAAGATGGGGCGTTGCGACCGGCAAGCATCCCGCCCGAAGCGTCCGAGCCCCCCGCCGGGGAAGAGCTTCCACCGACGCCGAACATGTAGTAAACTGCGCGCTCGATGCGGTCCGAGCGTCAAAAAGTCGCCTTCGCAGTCTGTGGTGCGGTGCTCTTGCACGGGCTCGCGCTGGCTCTCTTTGGCCTGGTTGTCGCCTTGCAGCCGCCCGCTCCGGTAAACACTCCGGAAGAGGACCCGCTTAAGC
>CAXUIU010000003.1:0-2965 GCA_964250955.1 uncultured Chthoniobacterales bacterium
CTGGCTTGCCCGACGGCCCAGGCTGACCCGCCGCCTTTCCTGGTCGAAAAAAGCATTTCGCCCGATGGGAGCATGGAGCTTTTCCTGACTCCCAGCGCCAAGAAAAAGGACGAGGACGGCGCCTACACGGCAAAGATCACGGTCCGCGGCGTGCAGAGCCGCGAGGTCCTCGGCGAGTTCGATTGGCGTAGTATCGGGGAGGCTCCGGACGGCACGACGCTCTCCGTGCTCTGGAGCCCAGACAGCCACAGCTTCGCTCTTCACTGGGAAGACAGCTTTGGCGTCGCCTGCGCCGTCTATGCACGGTCCAGCAGCGGCTGGCAGCCGGTGCCGTTGCCCAACGATTTACCTCAAAGGGCGCGGGCGAAAGCCGAGGCGACGGAAGGCCGCATCGAGGTGGACAGCAACGCGGCTCAAAAGGGAAACGAGACGGTGACAAAGTGGCTGCCGGACCGCTGCTTCCGGGTCCAGGGGGAATACGCAGGCATCTGGAAGGTGAAGGAAGAGAACAACCAGCAGCTCCAGCTTTTCTGGTACACGTTCCGCCTGGAAGGAGGACAGGGCAACGACAAGCTGCGCGCCGTGCTCCAGAGCGTCGAGTTTGCGCCGGCATCTACTCAGTCCACCTTGTGAGTCGTTGGGTGCTGGTCCAGGCGGCCGGTATGCGCGGTGGGTGGAAGGTTCGCCCGAGCTGAGCAGCGAGGCGGGCGAGGAACTGGCGGGACGCAAACCGCCGTGGCCCGCCGTTTGCAAAAAGGTCTGCTTGGCTCGTCACTGGGGCATGAGAAACTACCTGCGGGGCTGGCTGGCGTTGGTGCTTTGTCTGGTGGCTGGCCTGTGGTGGATGGCGACCGGAGAGGTCCGCGCCCAGGAAAACGCCGGCCTCTTCGGGACCAAACTCGCGGAGGCGGAGCAATCCCAGGACCTTTTCACCTTCTTCCACCTGGCGCGCACGGGCCGCGAGGACCTGCCCGACCACCGGGCCATGGTCCTCTTCAAGCCGACGGGCGAAGCGTTCCGCCCGCTGGTGACGCTGGCGGTGGTCACCGATGCGCAGGGCCTGGTTGAAGGCATGCGCCTGGAAGTGGCGCGCACGTTCATCGACAACGCTGCCCAAGGCGTCTTTGCCGCCGACCTAGTCAAAAGCTTCTTGGCCAGCGCGGGAGGGGGCGGCCCCAAGGACAAGATCGCGGCGCTGGCGGGCGAGGTGCAAGCCCGCGCGGAGGGGAGTGGCACCACGACCAACTCGCAGGAACCTTCCGCCGGCTACGAGGTGTACGCCGGGAAAGCGCCGGCACAAACGATCTCCAACCCGAGCGGCTCGGTGCAAGCATCCTTGCAAAACAAGGGAGCGGCCAACCAGGCCACGCTGCAAATCACCCTCTCGACCGGGGACCTGCGAAGATAATCGCGGCGGGCCGCTAATCGACCACGCCCCAGCGGTCCTCGGCCCCTGTCTCGTCCTTGTTCACCCAGACGCGGCCGTCCCTGGTCACCCGGCAGAAGGCGACACGGGTGGTGTGATCGCCCTCGTCGTCGCCGAGGTAGAGGTCCACCTCGTCTGGCTGTCGGCCTTCCACCCTGCACACGAGGTGGCGGCTGGGAATGGCCCGCTGGAGCCGCGCCACATACTTGGACGCCATCAGTCGCTGCATGGCCGCGTTCTCGCTCAACTTAAAACTCGGTGCGCTGGCGCTCACCTGCGTGGGTGAACGCCCGGGGGTTTCACAACCACTCAGACACAGCGCGAGGGCAAGAACCAAGGTAGCCTTACGGTGTTTCATCAAGGATTCAAAAGGGGGACAGGCACCTGCTTTTCACACGGCTATTAGACAAATCTATCCACCTGCGGACAGATGCCGGCCGTCTTTCATGCGGTTGCTCGCTAACACCAGAGAGACTTTTGGTCAACGCTGCTTCTCACGCCGTTGCGGCTCGTCGGGCCGCCCGGCAAGAGCAGTCGCTCGGTTCCTCAAGGATGGAACAACTCCGGAACGGGGATCAATGTTTTTCTGGTTGGTCGGGCCGCAAGAACGCGTAGTCTTTCGGCTCGACGCTCTTTTGGTAGATGCCTGCGGCGGTCTGAGCAAACACCGTGCGATCTGTAAACTGCAGGTGCAAGTCACCCGCCTCCACGAAGAGGCCGTTCGTCGGGATCGACGTATAACAAGCCTTCCAGTCAGCACGGTTGCTGGCGAGCCAACGCTGGAGTTCCTGGTAGCGGGGATCGGCCGGAGCCAGCTTGGTCGAGGCTGCGTCCTGGGAGACCAGCACGTCCTTGCCCGGTGGAAGAGCCGGCGTGAAGCGGCCGTGGCAGCCTGCCAGCAGCAGAAGCAACGAGAGAGCGAACGGCCGTAGAAGCAGATTTTGCATGAAGCCAGGGATCGAAGACCCTTGTGAATACAGTCTTTTTCAAGATCATCAAGCCTCCGCCGCAGGCACAACCAGCCGGAGAGAAACGGCGTGCCCTCCGGTGCGTCCGCCTGAGCGTGCAAGGTGAACAAGGCCGCGCCTACTGCCACGTTGCACCGGCAGTGACGCTCGCTACTCCTTGTACTTGTACCTCTCGAAGGTGTACGTCCCGGCGGCCGGCTCGTAGACGGCTGGCTCCTGTGTGCTGCGCTGCAAGTAGGCCGGGCACCGGTCGCCCTTGGTCAAGACGGGCACGGCGTTCTCGCCGATGTAGCCAGGCATTTTGGGCCGCCGGTCCTCGTAGCGGATGGTGATGCGCGCCCCGGCTTTGAGCCCGGTGGCTGTGCGTTGGACGGCGAGCACCCGGGCTTGCACGCCCACGCTCATGATCTTGAGCTCTTGGTCTTCGGACTGCTTCTTTTCCCGCACGGCGGTGACTTTGATCTTGAGCAACTCGGGGGCATGCCGTTGCACCGAGGGGTATGCTCCCGGACCCAGCACGGCTTGGGCGGAGGGCACGAGCTGAGCAGCCGAGAAGGTGAGGAGCAGAGCC
>CAXUIU010000003.1:3065-5495 GCA_964250955.1 uncultured Chthoniobacterales bacterium
CGAGGCAACGCGCGCCTGCGAGGAGGAACTTGCGTCACTGCTAGGCGGTCAACCTGGGCTTGAGCGAGGAGTCGCACGCCCTGGCTGCCCATGCCGGAGTTGTCGATGTGTGGTGAGGCTCTTGCTGTGCTTTGACTGACGGCCGCCCTCAAACGTGAAACCATTCAAAAGGACGACTTAGGCAACGGGTCAAAAAACGGTGGTTTGGCGTTCCCGCGAGCCATCCGAGCACAGGCGTCTCACCGCCGTTGGTTTCAGGAAACATAGCGTCTCAGTGTCTTCTGTATTCAATTCTCACCGTCGTCACTTGCCTGAGCTTTCCGGCATGAGGCGACCACTCCGCGGACTGAGCGAGAGTTGCCGAGGATCGGTATGAGGGTAAGCGGTCGAACCGCGGCCAGACCGTTCTGGCAGATGCAATGCGATGAGCAATCGTCTCGATGGTGGCAGCGGCAATGATCACGAAGTTGGCTGCCAAAGGGAAAGGACTAGCGTTGCGTCAGGAGGACTCCTGCATCGTAGGCCATGAGCTTGGCCGACACACGCTCAACGCCGGGGCTCCAAACCGTGCCAGTACTGCGCGAGCACCGTTGGCAGTTCGGTCTGGAAGTCCAACTCAGCCAGCACCGAAGCGGGCTTGTCCGGTGACGCTCGATCAGTCTGGGGATTGTCCAAGGCTTGCCAGAGTCCGATGGTGAGAGCGTAGCTGTGCATGAGCAGCCGCACCCCTTGACCCGGAGACAAGGCCAAAGCGGCTTCCACGGCTTGGCCCGCTTGCTCCAAAGCGGCGGTGAAATCCCGCTTGAACGCGTGGAACAGACCGGGGGCGAGGTTGCGTTCCAGGATGCTGTACCGGAGGGCTTCGAGCTGGAGTAGTTCCGGGTGGGTACAGAGGTAATCGGCGTACCCGCTGACGAACTCGGCGACCTTGCGCCCCCTCGAGCGCTTGTCCGCCCGGAAAGCGTGGTGCACCAGAGCAATCAATCCGTCCCACTCCTGGTGCAGGAGCGTCAGGAAGATCTCCTCCTTCGTGCGGAAGTAAAGGTATGCCGTTCCCTTCGCCAGCCCGGCGGCTTGGGCGATCATGGCAACGGAAGGCAGCCGGTCGGGAGCGTGCAAAAACAAGGTGCGCGCCGCGGCGAGGATAGAGGCTCGCCGCGCGGCTTTGTCCTGGGTTTGGATGGCGTGCCGGACCATAGGGCCATCCTCTCACACGCGGGTGGTTGCCGCACCTTGTCGCTGACTTTGGTGAGAATCAGACGGCTTCAACCTGCCACCGGCTGGGCAGGCTTTGGCATGGAAACCTTCGCCGCCTGGTGCCGCGAGAGCAAACGGCTGCTGAATCCCATGATCTTGTTCAGGCGGCCCGCGATGACGCCCGACTTGCCCGCGAACAGGGCCTCCAGCCCGATGCGTGCGACCTCGGAGGGTGCCAGCTTCATCACCTCTAATGCCTTGGGGGTTTCGTACCCCGAAACCGCGTTGAAGCCCGTGTCCATCAGGCCGGGCGAGAGGACGGTGACGCCGACCGCAGGAGCCAGTTCCACGTGGAGCGCCTCGCCGAAGGACAGCACGAAAGCCTTGGCTGCGGCGTACGCGGCCAGCCGCGGCACGGGTTGGTAGGCGGCCATGCTGCCGACCAGCAGGAGGTGCCCGCGTCCGCGCGCGGCCATGCGGCGGCCGAAAATCTGGCACAGCTCAGTCAGGCTGACGATGTCGAGCTGGAGCATGGTTTGGAGGCGCGTTGGCTCGTGCTCAAGGAAGGGACCGTACAACCCGAAGCCGGCGTTGTTAATGAGTACGTCCGGCGCGATGCCTCGCCCTTCCAGGCGGCGCTCCAAGTCTTTGGCGCTGCCGGCGACTCCCAGGTCCACCGGCTCGACCACCACCTCGACGCCGTGTTTCTGCCGTAGTTCCCGCGCGAGTTCCTGCATCGGCGGCTCGGAGCGCGCCGTCAAGACCAGGTGGCTACCTCGCTCGGCCAACCCTCTGGCAAGCTCCACGCCCAGGCCGCTGGACGCCCCGGTCACCAGCGCCCACTCACCGTGGGCGGGAACGTGGCTTCCTTGAAGATGACTGTCGGTCATTTTTCGCATCTGCCCAATAAATGACCGATGGTCATTTTTGCAAGCGATAAGACGATGGCTTCAAAGAAGGTCAGCAAGCGGCCAGCTAAATGCCGGTTCAATGCGTGAATGCAGGATGTTGAGCGCCTCGGTTATGAAGCACCGCCGCACGGAGATGAAGAGATGAGCGGTTGCACCTTGTGCCAACAACCCTCCGAGGTTGTGTGAAAACGCCGGCCCGGCGGCTCGTTCAGGCGAGCACACCAGCCGCGGCGAAGTTTTGCTCGTCGCAGACGATCCGGGCGAGCACATGGGCGCAAAAGCCACCTTGGAAGTTGTGAGCGTACTGCTCGGCCTTGGCGGG
>CAXUIU010000003.1:5595-39304 GCA_964250955.1 uncultured Chthoniobacterales bacterium
CTCAATTCGCTCGTTTTTTCCGGCCGTCCGAGTAAATAGGCAGCTGTCCGAATGAAAATCGTTTTGATCGCCCATGCTTGCCAAGTCAGCAACGAAGGCCAGCAGAGAGCTGAGCAACTCGGTCGGCTGCCCGGCATTGATCTACGGGTGATCACACCGGATCGCTGGTACGAATACGGCGCGTGGCGCCACCCGCAGATCCCCGTGACTCCTTCCTACGGGCTGCAGGTGGAAAAGGTGCGGCTGCCCTGGTCAGGCCCGGCACAGTGGTACTTCCATCATTATCCGAAGCTCGGGGACACGTTGAAGAACTTCCGGCCGGACGTGATCGACCTTTGGGAAGAAGCTTGGGGACTCGTCAGTGTCCACGCCTGCTGGCTGCGCAACCGCCTGCTGCCTTCCGCCAAGATCGTCTCCGAGACCGAGGCTAACATCCCTCGGACCCACCCGTTCCCCTTCAAACAATTTCGATCCTACACGCTCAGGAACACTGACTATGCCGTCGCGCGGCAGACCGAGGGCGTCGCGGTGCTCCGCGCCAAAGGTTACACGGGCCCCGTCGAGGTGATCGGCAACGCCGTGGACGCGGAACGCTTCCGCCCTCTGGACCGCGAGGCGTGCAAGCGCGCCTTGGGGGTCTCGGGTTTCGTCGCGGGTTACGTCGGGCGCCTGATCGAAGCCAAAGGGTTGATGGACATCATCGAGGCGCTGCCGCAGGTGCCCGGCAGCCCGGTGACCCTGGTTTTCGTCGGTTCGGGGGAGTTCCAGGCCGCGCTGCAACGGCGCGCAGACGAACTGGGCTTGACCGCGCGGGTCCGGTTCTTCCCCCCGCGCAAGATGACGGAACTACCCGAGGTGATGAACGCGCTGGACGCGCTTCTGCTCGTCTCGCGGACCACGCCGACCTGGAAGGAACAGTTCGGCCGGGTGATCATCGAGGCGCACGCCTGCGAAACGCCCGTCATCGGCTCAGATTCCGGGGCCATCTCCGAGATCATCGGCCGGGGTGGCCTGACGGTGCGCGAGGGGAACTCCGACGACATCGCCGCCGCCTTGGGCAAGCTCCGGGACGACCCGGCCCTCGCACGGGAGATGGGCCGTCTCGGCCGCCGGCAGGTGGAGGAACTCTACACTTGGAAGCGGGTCTCCGAACGGATGCGCGATATCTACCTCAAAGTGACCGGGCAGACCGAAACCGCCGCGCGCGGGGCCTAGCCGCATGGATGCGCCTCCCTACCGCGTTCTTTACCTGAACCATGGGGCCAAGCCCAGCGGGGCGGAGTTCGCGCTGTGGCGGATGCTCGGCGCGCGCGACCGGCGGCGCATCGAGCCGGTCATCCTCTTCGGTGAGGAAGGCCCGGCGGCGGATTTCATGCGCGAGATTGGCGTGGAAACCCACGTCCTGCCCCTGACGGGGGCGGTCCGCGAAGTGCGCAAGGACACGCTCGGCGTCGGGGCGCTCCTGCACCTGGGCCGGTTGGCGGCGTTCGGCGCTTACGCCGCCCGGGTGGCCGCCTTCGCCCGCCGCCAGCGTGTGCGGATTATCCACACCAACACCATCAAGGCGCATCTCTACGGGGCGCTGGCGGGACGGCTGGCGAGGTTGCCGGTGGTCTGGCACCTGCGCGACTACGTCAACGAGTCGTACTTCCCGCGCCCGGTCGTACGGGTCGTACGGTTCCTCGCCCGGCACGCGCCCCGGCACGTCATCGGCGTTTCGCGCAGCGTCATGGAGCAACTGCAACTCGGCGACGGCGGACGGCGTTCCACGGTGATCTTAGACGGCCTCACCGAGCCCGAACTGGCCGCCGGGATGAACCCCGTGCCCGCACCGGGTGGCGGCGCGCCCGTACGCATCGGTATCGTGGGCCGGCTGGCGAAGTGGAAGGGTCAGCACGTCTTCCTCGACGCGGCGGCTCAGGTCGTGGCCGCGGGGCACGACGCGCGGTTCGTCGTCGTCGGGGCCGCGCTCTTCGGCGAGGAGGACTACGCGTCGGACCTGCGCCGGCAGGCGGAGCGTCTCGGCATCGCCGGGCGGGTCGAGTTCCGGGGGTTCACACGCGACGTGGTCGGCGAACTGCGCCGGCTCGACGTGCTCGTGCACGCCTCGACGACGGGCGAGCCTTTCGGGCAAGTGATCATCGAGGGCATGGCCGTGGGCTTACCGGTGGTCGCCAGCCGCGGGGGCGGAGTGCCGGAGATCATCACGGACGGCGAGAACGGTCTGCTCACGCCCATGGGCGATGCGGCAGGGCTGGCCTCGGCACTGGTCTCGCTGCTGGACGACCCCGCACGGGCACAGCTTCTGGGCCGCACCGGCTACGCGCACGTGCGCGAACACTTCCGGGCCAGCCGCGGCGCCCGCCAAGTAGCGGACATCTATCAGGGCATCCTGGAGAAGAAGGTTGACTTCCCCGAAGGGAACGGCTCTTGAAGGAGCGTGCACGCAGGGGATGAGGTCATCAAGGGGAGCCGCCATGCATACTGTCCACCGGAAGCCGATTTTGTTCACGCTGGGTACCCGGCCGGAGGCCATCAAAATGGCCCCGGTGATCCGCGCCTTCCAGGCGGACCCGGCCTTCGACACCCGGCTGTGCGTGACCGCTCAACACCGGGAATTGCTCGACCCATTCTTGGAGTTCTTCCGGCTGCGGCCGGATTTTGATCTGGACCTGATGGTGCCCGGCCAGTCGTTGGCTGCCCTGACAGCCCGGGTCGTCGCCGCCTGCGAGAAGGTGTTCGAGCAGCTCCAGCCGGCGCTCGTCTTTGTCCAGGGAGATACTACCAGCGCCTTCGCCGCGGCGTTGACGGCCAGCCTGTGCAAAATTCCCGTCGCTCACGTGGAGGCCGGGCTGCGCAGCCGCCGCCGAGACTCGCCGTTCCCCGAAGAGATCAACCGGGTGCTGATCGGACACGTGGGCAGCCTCCACTTCGCCCCCGGCGAGGTCGCCGCGGAGAATCTGCGGCGCGAGGGCATCACGCGGGGCGTGCACGTGGTGGGCAACCCGGTGGTGGACGCCCTGCAACTCACTCTGCGCACGCTCGCGCAGGCAGGTGACACGCCTTTTTCGAAGAAGTTCCCGCAGGTCGGCGCGGGGCGCAGGCTGCTGCTCGTCACCCTGCACCGGCGGGAAAACTTCGGCGCTCCGCTCCAAGAAGTCTGCACCGCCTTGCGCCGCCTCGCGGAAGCCCGCCGCGACGTGGACATCCTCTGCCCCGTCCATCCCAACCCCCACGTGCAGGGCGTGGTCCACCGTTCGCTGGCGGGGATCGAGAACATCCACTTGCTCGAACCGCTGTCCTACCCGGACTTCATCTGGCTGCTGGCCCGCGCCACGCTGGTGCTCAGCGATTCGGGCGGCGTGCTCGAAGAAGCGGCCACGCTCGGCCTGCCGGTGCTCGTGGCCCGGGAGGTCACGGAGCGGGTAGAGGCCCTGGCTACTGGCGCGCGGCTAGTGGGCACCGACGCGCCGCGCATCTTCGCCGAAGCGAACGATGTGCTGCAAGCGGCCCCCGACGCGCCCGACCCGACGCGGCCTCTGCTTCGCACCTTCGGCGATGGGCAGACGGCCGCCGCGATCCTGCGGCTTACCCGCGAACACCTGGCGGTCGGCTGAAAGCGCATCATCTTTCCGTCGCACCAGCCGTGAAACATTGCTGCTTCCGCTTCGACGCCGACACGCACGCCTGTGTCTCGCAGGGAATGCCCCGGTTGGCGGAGCTTGGCGCACGCCTGGGCGCGAGATTCACCTTCTTCGTCAACATGGGACGCGCCTTCGATCCGCGCATCACGTTCTTGAAAGCGGTGAAGCGCCTCGTCAAAGGCGGGCGGCGCGGGTCGATCTCGGCGGCGGAAAAGCTGGGCTGGCGCACGGCGTTGCAAGCCGCCGTCCTCAACCCGCAGGCGGGCCGCTCGGACCCCGCCGCCCTGCGGGACGCCGTCCGCCTGGGGCACGAACTCGGCTTGCACGGCGGCCGGAACCACGCCCGATGGGAGCGATCCGCCGGGGCCTGGAGCGAGGAGCGGCTGCGGCGGGAGGTCCGGACAGGTCTGCGCTGGTTCGAGGAGAGTGGGCTACCCGTGCCCGTTTCGTTCGCTTCTCCAGCCTGGAACAGCCCTCCGGCGTTGCGCCGGGTACTACCGGCCTGCGGGTTCCGGTTGCTGGCGGACACCTACGACGCCACGCGGACCGGCATGACGATGGAAGGGGACCTCTGCGAAGTTCCCACCAACGTCACGGCCGAACCCGGCAACGCCGGCTACCTGGAAACCCTGCGTCTGCGCGGCTGCAACCCGGGCGAGATCACCCACCACTTCCGCTCCCGGCTGCTGGCGCAACGCCAATTAGCGGTGGTGTACGACCACCCGTTTTTCGCCGGCACCCACGCGCTGGCACTGGTCGGCGAGTTGGTCCGGGTGGCGCAGGACGCAGGGTTCGCCGTTGATACGATCCGGACGGCGGCGCAGGACCTCTGCCCCGCCGCCCTCCGGTAGATGAACCGCCTCCATGCGCATCGTTCACCTGACCCAATCGACGACCACCGAAGTGACCGGCGGCCTGGAGCACCACGTCGATTATCTGACCGCAGCGCAGCGACGGCTCGGGCACGAGGTGATCGTGGTGAACACGACCGCACTGGCCGCCACCGTCCCGCCCGGCGCGGAGGCCGCCTCCGTCCGGCGGCAGGAGTTTTTCTGGCTGCCGCGCTTCCTACGTCATCCCTTGGAGTCCTTCTTGGAAACCGTAACGATGTTCGGCCGTCGTCTGTTCCGGCGGCGGCACGCGGCGCAAGTCGCCCGGCACGTCGATGGGTTGCGTCCGGACGTGGTGCATCAACATGCCTACATCGGAGAACTGCGGGCCTGTTGGTTGATCTCGCGGAAGTATCCACTCGTTTTCACCAACCATACCGGGGCTTACCTGCACCTCGACCGCTGGCTGCCCACCCGCCTGCTCCAGCGCCGACTGATGAAGCGGTTCGACATGGTCATCGGACCAAGCCGCGAACTGCTGCCCGCGACGGAGAACAGCCGCTATGTGCCCAACGGGGTGGACACGACGGTTTTTTTCCCGCGACCCGACCGGGAGCGGCTCAAGACGAAGCACGGCTACGCGGGTAAGCTGGTCTTTCTCTGCCCGCGCCGCTGGGCACCCACCAAGGGGGTGGTCTACCTCGTCCGGGCGCTGCGCCACCTTTCCGACGCGGCCCGGCGTGGCAGCGTCTTCCTTTTCGCCGGGAACGAGACGCCCGGCTACGCCCGCTACCAGCAGAATGTTCTGCAAGAACTCGCCCTGACGACCGTTGACGTACAGGTGCTGGGCAATCTCGACCACACGCGACTAGCGGAACTCATGAACCTCTCCGACGCCTGCATCATCCCCTCTCTGATGGAGGCGACCAGCTTGGCGTGCTTGGAAGCGATGGCCTGCGCGACGCCGGTGATCGGCACCCGCACCGGCGGCTTGCTTGAACTGATCCGGGAGGATGAAAACGGCTGGCTGGTGCCGGCGCGCGACGCGCAGGCGCTCGCCGGGAGGATCGATGCGGTTTTTGCCGCGGACCGTGCGGACCTAGAACGCGTGCGGCAGGCGGGCCTGGACATGGTGCGCGAGCATTACACCTGGGCAGCCACGGCCCGGAAAACCCAAGAGATTTATCAAACCGCGAATCTGAGATGGCGTCGGCGACGGAATACTCTTGGCGGCGCTGCCCCGGACGGACCGCCACAGGATCGGATTTGCTTGTAAAACGCTTCTGGGTTCCATGGCCTAGCTCGCATTTTGCTAGCAGTCCGTTTTGGGGCTTGCTCCTCCCTGCCGGTATTTATGCAAACGACTCACCCGCCGCCGCAAAAAGTGGCCATCGTCCACGATTGGCTGCCGGTCTACGGAGGGGCGGAGCGGGTGCTGGAGCAGATCATCAGTGTTTTCCCGGAGGCGGACCTGTTCAGCATGGTGGATCTGTTGCCGGCCGAGCAGCGGCATTTTCTCGGCGGCCGTTCTGTTACCACTTCCTTTTTGCAGGGCTTGCCTCACTGGATGCGCCGACGCTACCGCGCGTTTTTGCCGCTGATGCCCGTGGCGGTCGAACAATTTGACCTCTCCCGCTACGATTTGGTGATCTCCAGCAGCTACGCCGTCGCCAAGGGGGTACTCACCGGGCCGGACCAACTGCACGTGTGCTACTGCCATTCCCCGATGCGCTACGCCTGGGATTTACAGCACCAGTACCTCCGCGAATCGAAGCTGGAGTCCAACGGCAAAGGCTTGCTCGCGCGCGCGTTCCTGCACTACCTGCGCCTGTGGGACGCGGCGAGCGAGAAGCGGGTGGACCATTTCGTGACCAACTCCCACTTCGTGCGCAGGAGGATCAAGAAGGTCTACCGCCGCGATGCCGCGGTGATCTACCCGCCGGTGGACACCGTGCAGTTTGCCTGCTGCGAGGAGAAGGCGGAATACTTCGTGACCGCGTCCCGCATGGTGCCCTACAAGATGGTGGGCTTGATCGTAGATGCCTTCGCGCAAATGCCTGAGCGGGAGCTACACGTCATCGGAGATGGCCCCGAGTACGAGAGCCTGTGCAAGCGCGCTTCCCCCAACGTCAAGATGCTCGGTCACATCGGCGCTGAGCAGTTGCAGCGCGAGCTGCAGGGCGCGAAGGCCTTCGTGTTCTCGGCGGAGGAGGATTTCGGCATCGTGCTCGGCGAGGCGCAAGCCTGCGGCACTCCGGTCATCGCCTACGGCAAAGGTGGAGCCTTGGAGAGCGTGGTCGCCGGCGTCACCGGAGTTTTCTTCCGTGAACAAACGACGGCTGCCATCCGGGCCAGCGTGGACGAGCTGGTCGACAAGTACCCGAAGTTTTCTCCGCGGGTCATCCGCCAACATGCGGAACGCTTCTCAGGCGCGCGATTCCGGGAGCAGTTCGCCGACGCGGTCACACGCTGGTGGAACCATTTTTGCGACGGCAGAGACCCCTAGCAACCGTAAGTTTCCTCAGAACCGCTTTTCGATTGTTTCGAAGAGCTGGCGCGGGGTATGCTCCCTTTTCATCGGTCATCCTCGCCGCCATGAATAAACTGGTCCTCCGCTTCTTGGTGTTCGTTTACTTCTTCTTCATTGGCAACCGCTGCTTCCCACACCACTGGTAAACGGGCCGCCGAACGCCACCGGGTCGGAGGTCGCGTCGGCGCGGGCCGGCGGCCGGCTTTTGCAACGACCCGCGGACGACTTTGTGTAAAAAAGGATGTTGCCTTCCTCCGGGTGGGTCTGCCATGAATTGGGCTAAAGGGAACTCCGCCGCCAAGCAACGGTGCGGCACGACCGTGAAACCGCCTTCAGGGACCAGTTCAAAAGACCACTCCGCCCCCGTCCGAAACGGGAACGGGCGAGGTCTGTTCCGGCTTTGCCAACGCCTCGGCTTGGCGCTACTGCTCTCCGCCCATCTGTGCGGCCGGGCCGCCGGGCAAGACCCGTCCCCTTCGCCGTCCCCGGATCCGGCCGTGCTCCCCACGCCTCCCGCGGAGCCAAATTCCGATCTGCCGGTGGCTGACCCGGGAGGGGTACAGATCGCCCCGCTCATCAACACCAATCCCTTGCAGCCTGAGACTTCCCTGCTGCCGAGCCGCAAGGTTCCCGGCGCGCGCGACCTGGCGCCCGACACGCACAGCGCCGAACCCACGGATGAAGACCGACGGCGGATCGCGGGCGGCGTCGACGCGCCCAAGCCTGCGGACGAAGGGACGAATTCCCTCCTGCTCTCGGACCCACTCGCGCGCACAGCCCTCCAGATGGGCCAGACGAACGCCGAGACTTTCTTCGACGGCGTCGGCGGGATACCGCGCCCGCTGAGCACGCTTTACCTCGACCGGAATCTGCAAACCGGCACCGGCTTTCAGCGCGGAAGCCTGTCGATCGATCCGACGGTCAGCTTGGGTGTGAACTACCGCGAGGTGGGCGGTTCCCACAACGGCAACAACAGTTCGGAGCTCTACGGCCTGTTGTCCCCTGCCTTCACGGCCGCTTTCGGCGAGCCGGCCACCGGCCGCCTGATCAACCTCAGCTACCTCGGCAGTCTGATCCTGGGCCCCAAGGGTGACCGCGAATCTCAGTACGACCAGAGTTTCGCCACCCGCGCCGTGCTGGCCCTCGACAAAGTCAACCTGGGCCTGGGCCTCCAGTTCTCCGAGCTTTCCGGGGGCACCCGCGACACCGGCGGGGCCGACATCGGCCGCGAGCTGTTGGGCGTCTCCGTGACCGGCAACTACGAGTACAGCGCCAAGACGAACTTGGAGACCTACCTGACGGCCCCCATCCGGATTTTCCAGCACGGGATCAGTTCGGAAGGGCTGACCGGCACCGCCTTCGTCAACTATGTTTACAGCCCGTTGACCACGGTGGGCCTCGGGGTTTCGGGCGGCTTCCTGGCCGTGGACAACAGCCGGACGCAAACCTTCGAGCAGGGTCTGGTCCGCATCACCTTCCTGGGCAGCAAGGCGCTGACCTACAACGCCACGGTGGGCTTCGAGTTCCGCGACGCGGGCAGCAAGGAAGAGGTCAACCCCGTGCTCGGCACCGGCCTGATCTGGGAGCCCCGGCTGGGCACGCGGCTCATCCTTTCCGCCGACCGACGTGTAGAAAACTCGGCGGCGGACGTCGGGGCCAACTTCGTTTCGAGCAGCGTGGCGGTCACCATCACGCAGCGGGTGACCGACTTCTGGCAGGCCTCGGCTTCGGTCGGCTACGAGAACGCGGACTACGACCGCGTGGACCGGGTCCGCTCCTTCCAGGATCGGACCGATAACTACGTGGTGGTGCAGGGCGGGCTGACCGCCTTTTTCAACCGGCACCTGGGCGGCTCGATCGTCGTGACCTACGGCAACAACCAGTCCCGGGTGGACGGCGTGAATTTTTTCCAAAGTTTGATCCAGGTGACGTACAGTTACTGACATGTTCAAGAAACTGCTGCTCCTGCTGCTCCTGACCTGCCAGGCGGCGGTGGTTGGAAGCACGTTCGGGCAGACCTCCCCTCGCGCCACGGCCGCCCCTGCACCGACTGCCCCTGCGCAGACCGAACCGCGCTCTGCCAACTACCAGCTTTCCGCTGGCGACGTGGTGTCCATCAAGGTGTTCCGCGAGCCGGACCTCGATTCGCAGCAGCGTCTTTCCAAGGACGGGACGATCAATTTCGCTTTGTTGGGCGTGGTGAAGCTGGCGGGCAAAACCACCAATGACGCCGCGGCGCACATCGCCGGCTTGCTCGACAAGGACTACGTGCACCACCCGCAGGTCTCGGTCTCCATCGTCACTTACAACAAGATCCAGTTCACGGTGCTCGGGCAGGTCAGCACCCCCGGCAGCTACGACATCCCGGAGGAGCAAACCATCGACCTGCTCAGCGCCATCGCGCGCGCAGGGGGCTTCACCCGCCTGGCGAATCAAGCCAAGGTCACGGTGAAACGCTACGCTGACGGCCGGGAGGACACCTTCACGGTGGATGTTCAGAGGATGATGCGCGATAATACGGTCAGTCGCTTCGTCATCCAGGCCAACGACACGATCAGCGTACCGGAGCGCGTTTTCTAGCATGGCCATTTCCCAGATTCCCGCACCGGTCATCGAGACGGATGAAGAGAACCAGAGTTCGTTAGACCTTTGGGGACTGTTGCATGCCTTGCTGCGTTACCTGTGGCTGATCCTGCTCTGCACGGTGGCTGCTGGGATAGCGGCTTGGCTCTACGTCCGGCACACGCCCGACCTGTACCGCTCGACGGCGGTCATCGAGATCCAATCCCGCAACAACCCGGCGATTGACCTGAAGGGCAACGAGGATGAGATCAAAGACCCGGAAGCGATCGAGACCACGGTGCAGAACTTCCGGCACCGCTCGCTCATGGAGCGCGTGGCCAAGCAGCTGGACCTGACGCAAAACCCGGCCTTCCTCGGCTACCGCCCCGCCCAGCCCGTCGCGCTGGACGCCGTCACGGACCGTCTGCTGGGAAGCTCCACCGCGACCCGGCGCTCCAACACCCGCCTGATCGACGTGACGTTCGTCCACCCCGACCCCGTCGTGGCGCGCCGGGTGACGAACTCCCTGGTCTACCAGTTCATCGAGCAACGCAAGGAGGAGCGCACCAGCGGACTGCGCGAGCAGAATGAACTGCTGAAGGACAAGTACAAGGAATTAAAGGACAAGCTGGCTCAGTCGGAAAAGGACATCCAGGACTACAAGCGCAAGCTCACCGCCGGGCCGTCGGATTCGCTGGAGTCCGTCTCCGTGGAGGACCGGCGCAACTACGTCGAAGACAAGCTGCGGGGCTTGAACTCCGACCTGCAAGCCGCCTCCGGCGAGAAGCGCGGCATGGAGTCCGACCGGGAACTGATCCGGCGCGCCGCGGATGATCCCAAGCAGTTGCTGGGCATCGCCAGCCTCGCGCAGGACCCGCAGGTCGTGGCGGTCCAGGCGCAGTTGAACAAGACCGAGTCCGACCTCGCCGCCCTGATGGAGCGCTACGGGGACAAACACCCGCGCATGATCGAACAACGTGCGCAGGTGGCGAACGCCCGGGCTCTGCTCGCGCAAACGGTCCGTTCCGCCCCGACGCGCTTTGACTCGCGCTACCAGGCCGCCGTCAACAAGGAGATAAGCCTGAGCACGGCCGTGTCGGCGCAGGAAAAAGCCTTGCTCAGTTTGGAAGACCGTCTGATTCCCTACCGGGAACTCGTCCGGGAATACGAATCGAACCGTGCCCTGGCCGAGTCGATCTTGCAAAAACTCAAGGAAAGCACCCTGGCGCTCGGCGGCGGGAAAGACTCGATTCAGGAAGACAACAAGTCGGGCAACTTCCAGGTGGTCGAACCGGCGGTGTCCGCGGTGTCGCTGGCGAACCGGCGCCTGCTCATCATCGCGGGCTGCGCGCTGGCCGGGGCGCTGCTGGGGGCAGGGATCGTGGCCGGGATGCACCTGCTGAACACCACGTTTCGCACGGTGGATGCGGCTGAACAGATGTTGGGCCTGCCCGTGCTGGCCACCGTGCCCATCATGGCGAAATCCGCCGAACCGGGCGATATGCTGGCCCTGATCAAGCGTCCCGACACAGCCGAGGCGGAGAGCTTTCGGACACTGCGTTGCGCGCTGTCGTTGCTCGGCTCGCGCGATGAGCACCGGGTGTTTCTGTTCACGAGCGCCGTGCCCGGCGAGGGGAAGAGCCTGGCCTCCATCAACACGGCCATCTCTTTCGCCCAACAGGGTTACAAGACCCTGCTCGTGGAAGCGGACCTGCGCCGCCCGTCAGTGACTACCAAGCTGCTCGGCATGGGCAAACAGCCGGGGTTGGGCGACTACGTGGCCGGTCAGGCGACTCCCATCACTTCGACTTCGATCCCGAAGCTCTTCCTCTTGTCGGCTGGCACCCGCATCCCGAATCCGGCGGAGCTGCTTTCCGGCGCCGAGTTTCAGGACCTGTTCGAGTGGATGAAAACCAACTTCGACCGCATCGTGATCGACACGGCGCCGGTCAACGTGGTCAGCGACACGCTGAACATCGTCGCCTGCGCCTCGGTCATCTGCTTGGTCGTCCGCAGCAACTCGACTTCGCGCAAGGCGGTGCAGCGCGCCATCGAACTGCTGCGCCGCTCCGGCGTCAGACCCGATGGGATCGTCCTCAATTGCATGCCCCGATGGAGCGGCATCAACAACCACTACAACTATTCCAGCCGAGCGATGTACGGTGACGAGGGGGTCTACGCCGGCAAAGACGAGGAAGCCGCCGCATCCCGTCAAGAATGATCCGACGGTGCGTCGAGCGTCGGCGGGGGCGACCGGCCGCTGGGAGGAGACCGACTTCATGACCAGAGCGCGCCCGCATCTCATCATCCAGCCCGGCCGGGGTTGGAGGGCCGTCAACACCCGGGAACTGTGGCAGTTCCGCGACCTGCTCTCCAGCCTGGCGAACCGCGACCTGAAGCTGCGCTACAAGCAGACGGCGCTCGGGATCATCTGGGTGGTGCTCCAGCCGCTCATGGCGGCAGGGATCTTTTCCTTCGTGTTCGGCTCGGTGGCCAAGCTTCCGAGCGATGGTCTGCCGTACTTCCTGTTTTCCTACGCGGGTCTGCTGGGCTGGAACGTTTTCAACAACACCGCCACCAAGGTCGGTGCCAGCCTGACCGGCAACGCCCAGCTCATCTCCAAGGTGTACTTCCCCCGGCTCATCCTGCCGCTGAGCGCCGTGCCCTCCGTGCTCGTGGACTTCGCCGTGGCAGCCGTCATGATGGCGGTGGCCATGGCGTTTTACCACGTCGTGCCGACGGCGGCGGTCCTGCTGTTGCCGGTGTGGGCGGCGTTGCTGTTGCTGTTGTCTTTGGGTCTAGGCTTGGTCGCCACTTCCCTGGCGGTCTCCTACCGCGACGTGGCCTACATCCTGCCGGTGTTCCTGCAAATCCTGCTCTATGCCAGCCCGATCGCCTACGCGCTGTCGGCGGTTCCGGCGCGTGCGCGCATGGTGTATGACCTGAACCCACTCAGCGCGCCCCTGGAAGCCTTCCGGGCGTCGCTGCTGGGCACGCCCATGCCGGGCGCCGGATCGTTGGCCTACTCAGCGGTGGTTTCGATCCTGCTCTTCTTGGCGGGCGTGTACGCCTTCAAACGCATGGAGCGCAAGTTCGCCGATGTCATCTGAACACTTGGCGGTCTCCGTGCGGGGCTTGGGCAAGGCTTACACGCTCGGCCAGCGCGTCGAAACCCACTCGACCCTGGCGGAAACGCTGCTGCACCGCCTGCGGCGCCCCTTCCAGGCGTCGGCGCGGGAAACGTTCTGGGCGTTGCGGGAGGTGGGGTTCGACGTGCACGACGGCGATGTCGTCGGCATCATCGGCCGCAACGGCGCGGGCAAAAGCACGCTGCTCAAAATCCTCAGCCGCATCACCGAGCCGACGGAAGGGCGCATCGACGTTTTCGGCCGGATTGGCAGCCTGCTGGAGGTCGGCACGGGCTTCCACCCGGAGTTGACCGGCCGGGAGAACGTGTTCCTCAACGGGGCTATCCTGGGGATGCGCCGCAGCGAGATCCAGCGCGAGTTCGACGCCATCGTGGCGTTCTCCGGCGTTGAGAAATTCCTCGACACGCCCGTCAAGCGCTACAGCAGCGGGATGTACGTGCGGCTGGCCTTCGCGGTGGCCGCCCACTTGCAAAGCGAGATCCTGATCGTGGACGAGGTGCTCGCGGTCGGTGACGCCGAGTTCCAGCGCAAGTGCCTGGGCAAGATGCAGGATGTCGCGCGGAGCGGCCGGGTCGTGCTCTTCGTCAGCCACCACATGCAGAGCGTGCAGGTGCTCTGCAACCGGGGGATGTACCTGGAACGGGGCCGGGTCACGCACTACGGCAGCGTGGCGGACGCCATCGAGCGCTACGTGGCGAGCTTCGGCACGGCGGCCGCCGAGGCCGGCGACCCGGACCGGCGGCCGGGCTCGGGGGAGTTCCGCTTCACGCGGGTGACGCCGGCCAAGGACACGTTCACCTGCGGCGAGGAAAAAGCGGTCGACTTCACCATCGAGCGAAGACAGTCATACGCGGGTAAATTTTTCGTGTCCGCGCACGTCGTCAACGAGGTCGGGGTGATGGTGGCGCAGTGCGACTCCCGGATGACTGGGGTCTGGTTCGACGCCGAGGCCGAGCAGTCCGGGCGCTTCACCTTCCGCACGCCCTGGCTCAAGCCGGGCCGGTACCGCGTCGAGATGTTCATTTGCAGCGCGGGCGTCATGGACCGCTTCGAGGAAGCCTGCACATGGGAGGTGATTCCCCTGCTGCCCTACGCCGCCGCGGGCAACGAGGAAGCCACGAGCGGGGGTGTGGTCTTCGCGGACTTCGGCTACGGGCGTTAAGTGCGGCCCAGCCGGGGGGCAGGACAGCGTCATGGTGTGACAAAGACACAAAACGTCACGGTAAAACGCAAACCCTTTCCAGAACAGGCCGTCGCCACGGTTCGCGTTCTCTCTTGGCATCCGAGCACGAAATCCGCTACACCACAGCGAAGCCCGACGGGCGCTCTGTGCCGACGATCACACGAGGTGAAAATCAACGCTTACATCCTTGCCGCTGATCCCGCGTGGATCGAGGCCAGCGTGCGTTCGTACTACTCCCTGGTAGACCGCATCGTGGTCTCCTACGACGAGACGGCTTCCAGTTGGACCGGTAAACCGCTCGACCTCGCGCAGTGCCTGCGCCGGCTGCGCGCGATGGATGACCAGGGAAAGTGCGACTACCGGCCGGGGCACTACGCGCGGCCCGAGTTCTTCGACCGACCCATGGAAAACGACACGCACCAACGCCGGTGCGCGCTCCGACAGGCAGAGGATGGAGCGGACTGGGTGCTGCAACTCGACACGGACGAGGTCATCGCCAATCTGGATACCTTCACCGATTGTCTGCGGGAGGCGGACCGTCGCGGCTGTCAAGCTCTCAACTATCCATCCCTCTGGATGTACTCCCGCGCGTTCGAGCGGTGGGGTTTGGAATGGTGCGACCGGGGCTGGCGGCGCGCCCCGGGCTACCCGGGGCCGCTGGCCGTGCGCTCCGGCAGCGAGTTGACCCTGGCCCGCCGGGTGGAAAGCGGGCACTACCACGTGGATCTGAGCCCGCGCGGCAGTTCAGGCCGGGTGCCCAACGGCGTCCCGGTGGACCGGGTGATCCCCGCGCAGGATGCCGTCTGGCACCTGTCCATGTGGCGGGACGAGGAATGGCTGCGGCGCAAGTTCGCCTCGTCCTCGCACGCCACGGACCACGACTGGCACCCGGAAATCACGGGCTGGCTGTGGGCGCGCAAACACCCGTTGCTCAAGATGCTGACCAGCCAGTTCAGCCGCGGGGTAAACAAGCGACCCCTGCGTTTGACCCGGTTGCCGCGCACCGTGCAAACCCTTGTCGCGGAAAGCTGCGTCTCCGACTTGCCCGCCGGAGCCCAGGAGGCCACCGCATGAAGGTTTCCGTCGTCGTTGCCACCTATAACCGCAGCGCCTACGCCCAGGAAGCTGTGCGCAGCGTGCTCGCGCAGACGTTTCCCGCTGCGCAGGTCATCGTGGTGTCGGACGGCTCGACCGACGACACCGCCGCCACCATCCGGGGGCGGTTTCCGGGTGTCACGGTGATCGAGCAACCCAACTTGGGGCGCAGCGTCGCGCGCAACACCGGCATCGCCGCCGCGACCGGCAGCTGGGTGGCTTTTTTGGACGACGATGACCTCTGGCACCGCGACAAACTGGAGAAGACGCGTCTTTACCTGGAAGCGCACCCGGAATGTCGGGCCATGAACAACCCCATCTGGATCTTCGGCGAGTCGGCGGAGGATGGGAAGGACTCCGTATACAAGTTGGACTTCGTGGCGCGCACGCTGGAGGAATGCCACGCGGAGGCCGCGACGGCGGACCCCCATCGCAACGGCTTCGAGTACCTACAAATCCGGGGCGACAGCTACCGGCGGTTGCTGGACCGGGCGCGTGGGGTCATGTCGGCCAGCGTGATCCACCGGGAGACGCTGATCCGCGCGGGCTGCTTTTCGCCCATGCAGGCGTGCGGCGAGGATTGGAGCATGTTCCTCAACGTCGCTCGCCTGACGGAATGGCACACGCTCCCGGAACGCCTTGGCTTCAGCCGATTGCACGTCGCCCAGAGTACCCGGGATGCCTCGAACGCCTTGTTCACCCTGGCAGGGATGGTCAACGCTTGGTGCGGCGGCCGGCCGATGCCCCACGCGTTGCACGGGACAGCGTTTCTGGGCGAACTGGCCAAGTACGGCGGCGAATACCGCGCCGTGGTGCAGAACTGCCTCTGGCACGCGCTCCGGGTTGGCGACTGGCGGTCGGCGGCCTTGATCCGGGCACTGGGACGCGTCCTCCTGCCGCGCCGGGCCGACCGTTTCTATGCTTTCCTGCCCCCGCCGGTGACCTGGCGCATTGGCCGCTTCCTGCCGGGAGGGGGAACCCCATGACCATCAGCGTCATCATCCCCACGTACAATCGCTCGCAGTGCATCGGGGAAAACCTCTCCCGGCTCCAGGCACAGGTGCCGCCGCCGGAACAGGTCATCGTGGTGGACGCCTCGACCGACGACCTCACGGAGCGCGCCGTGGCCGGGTTCCCGGGCGTGCTCTACCTGCGCAACCCCGCCGGGCGCGGCAACACCCCCGCTTCGCGCAACCTGGCGCTGCGCCACGCGACGGGCGAGATCCTCGCCTTCCTCGACGACGACGCCTACGTGCATCCCGGCTGGACGGCCAACCTGATCAGCAGCTACGCCGACGCGACCGTGGCCGGGGTCGCGGGACGCGCTCTCAACGGCCAGCCAGGCGAGGAGTTGCACGGGGTGGACCAGATCGGCCGCTTTCTGCCCGACGGCCGGTTGACGGGCAACTTCGCCGCCGACCCGGGCCGGATCGTCGAGGTAGACCACATGATCGGCTGCAACATGTCCCTGCGCGCCAGCGTGGTGGCTCGCCTCGGGGGGTTCCGCGACGACATGCGCCCGGGGCCATTCGGCATCTGCGAGGAGACGGAACTCTGCATCCGCGCCCGGCGGCTGGGCGGAAGGCTGGTTTTCAACCCGGCCGTGTGCGCCGACCACGTGGGCGCGCGGCAGCCGGGCGGCAAACGCTTCAGTCCGAAGTACAGCTATTACCATGTCAAAAACAACTTCGTGATGGTGATCCGCAACTACGGCCTAGGCGCACTGGCGGCACGGCACGTCGCGGGCATCGGCGGGCAGGTCGGGCGCGAGTTCGTGCGCAAAGTCGGCGGGGCCGTGGCGCACCTTGTTTACAGCGGGGTTGGCTTGGTCAGCGGCCTGGCAGTGGGTGCGTACTGGCTGGGCCGCACGGGACGAGACCCCGCCCGGCAGGACGCGCCGGCCCAGGCCATCCGCGCGCAACTCGGCGGGCGAGACGAGGACGTGCCGTCCCGGCGGGATTGAAACGGTTGTGTCCATGCACGGTTCTTGCTAAGCCCTTCTCGCCGCTAAATCTTCAGCGTCGGCCACCCAACTCCAGAAATCATTTCAACCCTCATGCCTTCGAGCACGCATGTTCATGTCAGCAAGATGGTTGATTGGATCACGCGGGTGCAGCCCAAATCTGTGCTGGACATCGGCGTCGGGTTCGGCAAATGGGGCTTCCTGGCGCGGGAGTACACGGACATCAACGAGCACCGCTACAAAAAAGAGGACTGGACGACGCGCATCGACGGCGTGGAAGCGTTCCCCGAGTACGCGACGCCGAGTTACAGATACATCTACGACCAGGTCCACTACGGCGACCTGCGCGAGGTACTGCCCACGCTGGGCAGCTACGATCTCATCATCATCGGCGACGTGATCGAGCACTTCACCAAGGAGGTCGGCCTGGAGTTGTTGCGCCAGATGCGCCAGAAGTCGCAGTACGTTCTGCTCTCGTCGCCGACGGTCTTCTTCACACAGGAAATGTTCGACAACGACTTCGAGCAGCACCACAGCCTGTGGACCGTGGACGACTTCAAGGCCTACCCGTTTGAGTACGACGAGTTCGGGCAATGGGTGTTCGTGGCGCTGATCCGGGGCGAACTTCCCGCCCCCCGCGAGCTGCCCCTCAACGGCAAGGCCGCGCGGTTCGTCTACAGCAAGCCGTTTTTGAAACAGCACCCCAAGGTGGCCGAACTCGCCAAGAGCATCGCCCGGCGGTTTCTTTGAACGCCTTCCTGTGCCGGACCGAGAGGGAAGGAAGCCTGAACGCATGGACGCCGTGACCCCGCCGCTGAACGTTTACCTGGCGGCCTGCGCCGGCCCCCGGGACGACTCGCCGGTGGTGCGGGCGTGGCGAGCGGTGGCGGCGCGCGACCGCTTCGGAGTCCATCGGCTGACGGAGGACCCGGAGGCAGCGAGCCTCATCCTGTTCGTCGATTTGCACCTCTGCGCGGACTGGCGGCTGCGGGCGCTGTTGGAACACCCCCTCCTGCGCGACTACCGTCACAAGACGTTGGTATACGACGAGCGCGACCATCCCTGGTGCGCCGTACCCGGGCTGTATTGCAGCATGCCCGCGCCGACCTTCGACGCGCGCACCCAGCGGGCCTGCGCTTATTACGGGGCAGTCAGCTTCGCAGGCGATCCGCGGATGACCGCCGCGCCAGACCTGCTCTTTTCCTTCCTGGGTTCGCGCAGCCACCCAATGCGCCGGGAGGTGTTGCGGCTGTCCCATCCCCGCGCCGTCGTGGAGGACACCTCGGGCTTCGTCTTCTATGATCGTTCGAACCCGGCCGCCTACGACCGGCAGAAGGCGCGCTACCTGGAGACGCTGGGGCGTTCCAAGTTCATCGTCTGCCCCCGGGGCGCGGGTACGGCTTCGATCCGCTCCTTCGAGACGTTGGCGGCCGGGCGCGTACCGGTCATTCTCAGCGACGAGTGGGTGCCGCCCGTCGGACCAGATTGGGACGCTTGCAGCCTGCGGGTGCCCGAGGCGGAGGTCGCCACACTGCCTGCCCGGCTGGAGGCGGCGGAGGCGGACTATCCCGGAATGGCCGCCGCCGCCCGCACGGCGCACGAGGCTTGGTACGCGCCGGAGGCGATCTTCCACCGCTTGCTGGAGAACTGCGGCGCGCTGCTCGCCGACTGCGCGACCGCCCGACCGCCAGCCCGCGGCCGCCGCTATCGGCAACTGCGCTGGCGGCAGGCCCGGCTCCAGACCCGGACGCTGGCCGGCAAGATGCTGCGGACGTTAAGGTTGCGTTAGTCCATGGCCGCAGGACAATCCTCACATGGTCCGATTCTTCAAAACCTTCCTCTGGTCCCGCCTCAGCCGGGCCGGGTACGAGATCCGCCACGTCTCCAAGCGTACCGGGGTGAGCGCGCTGGCCGACGTGGGGAAAATCTGCGTCCGGGACGGTGTGCGGACGATCCTCGATGTGGGGGCTAACGTGGGGCAGTCGGCTGTGCGGTTCCGCGAGGCGTTCCCCGAGGCCGCCATTCATTGTTTCGAGCCGGTCCTGGCGAGCTGTGACCAGGGCCGGGCGGCTACGGCGGGCCTTCCGAGTGTCACCTGGCACCGGGTGGCCGTCGGCAACGCGGCGCGCACGGTCACCCTCTACTCGGATGGGGTCAGCCAACTGGCGTCGCTCGCCACCGAGGGTGCGCCCGACCTGGCGCACCACCTCACGGAGCCCAACGAGGTGAGCGTCATTCGGCTGGAGGATTTTTGCCGGGAACACGGGATCGGGCGGATCGATCTGCTCAAGACGGACACCGAGGGGTTCGACCTCGATGTCCTGCGCGGGGCGGAGGGTCTGTTCGCCAGTGGCCAGATCGGTTGCGTGCTCTGCGAGGTGGGCTTCGCCGCGGCGGACGCCGGGCACTCGTACTTCCCGCCGGTCGCGGAGTTTCTGGAGAGCCTGGGCTGGCGGTTGTTCCATTTTTACGGCTTGTCGGAGAAGGGTCATTTCGACCGCTGGGGCGTTTGCTACGGGGACGCGTTGTTCGCCCGGCCGCCGGCGCAACCTTGAGGAAACCATGCGCGTCGCCATCACCAGTCTCTACCTGCCCAGCGGCAGCAAGATCGGCGTCGGCTACCAGGTTCACTACCTGGCCAACGCGCTGGTACGCCGCGGCCACGAGGTGACGGTCTTCAGCCAGACCGGGGCGAGTGAGGATTCGCTCTACCGCACCGTCGCCGTGCCGCCGACCCGCACGCGGGGGCGCACGTTCGGCTTCGCGCTCGACCTGCGGCGGCAGGATTTCTCCGGGTTCGACGTGCTCAACGCCCACGGTGACGACTGGTTCCTGTGGGGCCGCCGCCGTCCGCGTCACGTCCACACCTACCACGGCAGTTGCCTGGCCGAGATGCTGCACGCCACCTCCTGGCAGGGCAAGGTGCGCATGGGGCTGCTGGCGGCCTGCGAGTACAGCGCGCTCCTGCTCGCCGACGACACCACGGCGGTTTCGGAAAACACCCGCCGCTACATCCCGGGCATCCGCCACGTCGTGCCCTGCGGGGTGGACACCGGGGCCTTTGCGCCCGGAGGGGAGAAATCGCCGCAGCCCTCGATCCTGTTCGTCGGCACGATGCACGGCCGCAAGCGTGGGGCGTGGTTGCAAGAAATCTTCGAGCGGCAGATCCGTCCGGTTTTCCCGCAGGCGGAACTCTGGTGCGTGTGCGAACGCCCGGAGGGCGCGGCCGACGCCCCTGGCGTGCGCTGGACGGGCCGCATTGAACAGGCGGCGTTAATCGACCTGTACCGGCGGGCCTGGGTGTTTTGCCTGCCGAGCACCTACGAGGGGTTCGGCGTGCCCTACGTGGAAGCGATGGCTTCCGGTCTGCCGGTGGTTTCCTCGCCCAACGTCGGCGCACGCGAGGTGACCCGCGAAGGCCGGGACGGCATCGTCGCGGAGGACGAGGCATTGGCGGAGCGTTTGCGGTCCCTGCTGGCGGAAGGGTCCCAGCGCGAACATTACCGCGAGGCCGGCCTACGCCGCGCGGAGGATTTCTCCTGGGAACGGGTGTGTGCGCGGTACGAGGCGATCTACCGAGGAGAACGGGAGAGTCGGACGCCATCATGAAAATCGTCTTCGTCGAAGCCATGGCCGCCGGGCGCGGGTGCTGCACGAATGTCACCCCGACCGCACCGGCCGGTTGCAGGAGGAAAGCTACCGGCGCGCCATCGCCCGCCTTGCCGCTCGGTCTCACACCTGAGACGCCATGAAAACCAGCCCTTCTCCATCACCTCCGGGCCGAAGCGTCCAGGTGCGCGGCCAGACCGTGCCTCTACGTGACCCAGGGTCCAGCCGGGCGCGGGTGCTGTTCCTCTCCATGCACCACCTCGGCTGGAAGACGTGGTGCCAGAACCTCGAACGGCACACGCCCGACTGCGCCGAGTTGGAGGCCATCCACTTCCACGTCCAGCAGCCCTTCTGGATGAAGCTCGCCAACCGCCCTCTGCCTCGGCCGGTGGGCCGGGCGCTGCTGACGCCCGCGACGGCATGGCGCTGGCACCTGCGACGGCACTTCCAGCGGTTGATCCTCGCGGGCGAGTTCGACGCGATCTTCGTCAATTCGCAGATTTTCCTGCCCGGCCTGATCGCGCCTTGCCGCGCGTCGGGCACGCGGCTGATGGCCTGCACGGACGTGACCGGCCCGGCCTACGTGCGCGACCTGCTCGGGCAGGACGCCACCGGGCGTTCCTGGGAGGAGGAGCGGGCGATCTTCGCGGCGTGCAGCCTGTGCGTGCCCATGAGCGACTGGATCGCCGATTCGCTGGCGGCGGACTTCGGCGTGCCCCGCGAACGCATCCTGGTGCTGCCGCCGGTGATCGACCTGCCTTCCCCGCCGGTCGCGCCGCGCGATGGCGGGACCCTGCGCCTGCTTTTCTGCGGCAACGACTGGAAACGCAAGGGTGGGCCGCGCCTCCTGGAGTGGCACCAGCGACACTGGACCGCCTTGGCCGAGTTGCACATCGTCTCCAACGACGCCGAAGTACCCCCGAACCTGCCCGGCGTCGTCCACCACGGTCGCGTGCCCAACGAACGCCTGCTTAAAGAGATCCTGCCCTTGGCGGACGTGTTCTGCCTGCCGACGTGGCAGGACATGTCGCCTTTCGCCGTGACGGAGGCACAGGCTTTCGGCCTTCCCACGGTGACCTCGCGCATCGGCGGGATGGCGAACCTCGTGCTCGACGGACAAACGGGCTTCCTCGTGCCCCCGGCGGATGAGGAGGGGTTCGTCGCCGCGGTGACGCGGCTGCTGCGGGACGCCGACCTGCGCGCCGGGATGCGGCAGGCGGCCCGCGAACATGCCCGGCAAGGTCTCGACGCGGGGATCATGCTGCCCCGGCTGCTCACCCGCATCGTCGAGGCGGCGCGCCAGCCCGTTTTACCCTCCTGACTTCCCTCGCCCCGATGCCCAGCCTCATCCGACGCAACAAACTGGCTTACCGCGTGTTCGACGTGTGGTGCAACGCGGTCGCCGCCCACCCGGTGTGGCCTGTGGCGGTGCGCCGCTACCTGTATCGGCTGGCAGGTATCCGCCTGACGGACCAAGCCATCCTCCCGGGCTGCGTCTTCACGGGAAATCTGATTGAGATCGGTGCCGGAAGCTGGATCAACCGTCGGGTGTTCCTCGACTGCATGGACGCACCCATCCGCATTGGGCGCAACTGCGGCATCGCCATGGACGTGCTTCTTGTCACCGACTCCCACACCATCGGCGGCCCGCACAAACGCGGCGACGCGAGCCTGAACCGTCCCATCGTCATCGAGGACGGTGTCTGGATCGGCGCGCGCGCAACGGTCTTGCCCGGGGTGACCATCGCCCGTGGTTGCGTGATCGCCGCCGGCGCGGTGGTCTCGCGCTCGTGCGAGGCCGACGGCCTGTACGTGGGGGTGCCCGCGCGCCGCCTCCGGCACCTCGCCGCCGACGAACCCCGCACCGATCCTGCGCCGTGAAGACCGTCGCCGCCCAGCGCCTCACCGTCCGCACGATGCCAGGTGCCCGGCAGGTACCGCGGGCGCCGCGCTGCTCGGTTCAACTCCGGGATGTCCGCCTTGGGCCCGGCAGTGTACGATCTCGACTACATGGAATGGCTGCTCGACCTCGACGCGCGGACGGATTTATTCACTTCGATGCAGCCTAGACTTGGGGATCGTCCCGGCGGCCGACTGCACCGTGCTCGGCCGGTTGGTGAGCGTGGTGAAGGCCAAGACGATCTACCGCGAGGCCCGTTCTTTACACGCTCGTGAGCATCCGCCGCTTCTTCCCGGTTCCATGACCATCGCCTTCTTCGCCAGCGCCTTTTATCCCCACGTCGGTGGGGTGGAGGAACTCTGCCGCCAGCTCGCGCACCAGTTTCGCGCCCGGGGGATCGAAGTCATCGTCGTCACGAACCGTTGGCCGCGCTCGCTGCCGAGCGAGGAGATTTTCGAGGGAATCCCCGTCTACAGCCTGGCGTTGCGCGTGGACATCGGCGGCTGGAAGTCGCGGCTGACCGCGCTGCTCACCGGCTGGTTGGTCCGGCGGCAGGTGGCGCGGATCCTCCGGCGACACCGGGTGGAACTGCTGCACGTCCACTGCGTGAGCCTCAACGCCGTCTACGCGCTGGCGGCGAGCCGGAGCCTGGGGCTGCCGCTGGTCGTCACCGTGCATGGCGAGCTGACCATGGACGCCAACCGCACGTTCCAACGTGACCGCTGGGCGCAGGACACCCTGCGCGAGTGCCTGCGTGTGGCCGCCTGCGTCACCGCGCCCTCGGAACAGACCCTCGGCGAGGTGGAAGCTTGGGAAGGCCGTTCGTTGCGCGACAAGGCTTTGGTCATCCCGAACGGCATCGCGCTCGACGGCCCGCCCGTGCCGACGCCGTGGCCGCATCCCAGGCCCTACGTGCTGGCCATCGGGCGGCACGTCGCCCAGAAAGGCTTCGACGTGCTGCTGCGCGCGCTGGCGGAACTCCAGGCGGCGGGGGACCCCGGCTTCGACTTGCTTCTGGCGGGCGACGGGCCGGAAAACGGGGCGTTGCGGGCGCTCGCGGCGGAGTTGCGGCTCGACGAGCGCGTGCATTTCCTCGGGCAGGTGGACCGCGCCCGGGCGGCGGCCCTGTTTGCGGGTTGCCTGTTCTTCACGCTGCCATCGCGCCACGAGCCGTTCGGGCTGGTGAACCTGGAGGCGATGGCGGCCGGGAAGGCGGTGGTCGCCACCCGGGTCGGCGGCGTTCCCGAGGTTGTGGCGGACGGGGAGAACGGCTGTCTGATCCCCCCGGAGGACGTTTCCGCCCTGGCCGAGGCGCTGGCCCGGGTGGCGGGCGACGTGGAACTGCGCGCGCGGCTGGGAGCGGCGGGCCGGCGGCGGGCCGAGCTTTTCGCCTGGCCGGCGGTGGTGCAAAGTTATCTGGCCGTCTACGAACGGGCGCTGGGTCGCCCGGTGCGCACGGAGATCACATGAAGGAACCCATGTCCACCGCGACTCCCGCCAAGAAAGCCTGGCAGCCTCCCGCCGCCGGCTCGAAGCTGGCCCGCCTGCTGCCGGTGGCTGGGCGGTTGGCGCGTCTCGCCTGGGTGAAGCTGCGCCACCCGCGCGCCCGACTCGGGCGGAAAATCGATGTCCGGGCGCGTTTTTGCCTGCGCCAAGCCCCGGGAGCCAACGTGCGCATCGGCGCGGGGTGCGTCCTCGACAACGACCTGACCATCGAGTGCCGCGGCAGCCTGGAGATCGGCCCCGGCACGATCTTTGGCCATCATTGCACGGTGGCCGCCCTGGATTCGGTCACCATCGGGGAGGACTGCCTGATTGCCGAGATGGTCTCCATCCGCGACCACAACCACCGCTTCGAGCGCCTCGACGTGCCGTACCGCGACCAGGGCATGGAGGTCGCCCCGGTGCGGATCGGCCGCAACGTGTGGCTGGCCGCCAAGGTCACGGTGGCCGCCGGGGTGACCATCGGCGACAACACGGTGGTCGGGGCCAACGCCGTGGTCACCCGCGACCTGCCCGCCAACGCCGTGGCCGCCGGCGTGCCCGCGCGCGTTCTCCGCCTGCGTTCACCTGCCTCGCCGCCCACCGACGACCCCCATGCGTGATCTGATCTTCGTGTCTCTGGAGGACTGGGACGACATCTGGCGTCGCAACCAGTTCGTCTGCGCGAAGCTGGCGCGGCGGCATCCCGGCCGTCGTCTCCTGTTCGTGGGCTTGCCCCGCAATGCGTTGCGGCACCTGCGGCGCGGCGAGTGGCGCGCGTTGTTCGCGTCCGCCGCCCGCGCGCTGCCTGACGCGCCGAACATCACCGTGACGTACCCCTGGCAGTTCCTGCCGAACCGGTACGCGTGGAGCCGGCGGTTCAACGAATGGCTTGTGCGTCGGCACGTGCGCCGCCTGGCCCGGCGGTTGCAGCTCGACCGGCCTTTGCTCTGGCTCAATCCGCACGACGCGCTGCACCTGATCGGGGCCTTGGGCGAAAGCGCCGTCATCTACGACGTGACCGACGATTGGACCCTGCCGGACCAGCCGGCCGCGAAAAGGGAACTTACCGTGCGGCAAGACGCGGAACTGTGCCGGCGGGCGGCGGCGGTGATCGTCTGCTCCGAGGCGTTGTTGCGCGCCAAGCGCACCCTGTCCGGCAACGTTCACCTCATCCCCAACGGGGTGGATGCCGCCCACTACGCCGGGGTTGGCACCAGTGAAGCGTGGCCCGCGACCACCCACTGGCCCCGGCCGGTTCTGGGCTACACGGGCACCCTGCACTCCGAGCGGATCGACGTGGAGCTGGTGCGTCGGCTCGCCGGCCTGCCGGGCGTCGGCTCAGTGGTGATGATCGGCCCGAACCACCTGCCGCCCGCCGAAGTGGAACGCTTGCGCTTGCCCAACGTCTTCCTGCCCGGGCCGGTCGCCTACGCGCAGCTTCCCGGCTTCATGGGCGCGTTCGACGCGTGTATCGTCCCGCACCGCCTCACGCCGTTCACCGAGAGCCTTAATCCGATCAAGCTTTGGGAATACCTCGCCGCCGGCAAGCCCATCCTCTCGACACCCGTGGCCGGTTTTCGTGATTTCCCGCGGTTGGTATATCTTGCCGATGACTTCCGGGGGTTCGGCGAGGCGCTCGGCCGCGCGCTGGAGGAAGATCCCTCCCTCCCGGCTCAACGCCGCACGGAGGCGGGCCGGCACTCGTGGGATGCGCGCGTGGACGCCATCGAGGCCGTCCTGTCCGCGTGCGAACGAGATCTGCTCCCACCAAATGCCGACACCGTCCGAACCGTACCACCCACCGTCCCCGGATGAACGCCGCCACCCTACCGCCCACGCTCTCCGTGCTGATCGTGAGCTACAACACGCGCGAGATGACGCTGGACTGCCTCCGGGCGCTGACGCGGGAACTGCCGCCCGGGCTGCCAACGGAAATCCTCCTGGTGGACAACGCCTCGTCCGACGGCAGCGCGGAGGCGGTCCGGGCGGCTTTTCCCGATGTGCGGCTGACGGCCAGCGACCGCAACGCCGGGTTCGGGGCGGCCAACAACGTGGCGCTCGCGCAGGCGCGCGGACGCTACCTGCTCCTGTTGAACACCGACGCCTTTCTGCGCCCCGGGGCAGTGGCGGCGATGGTGGACTACCTGGAACGGCACGCGGACGTGGGAGTAGTCGGCCCGCGCCTGTTCTACGGGGACGGGACGCCGCAGCAATCCTGCTTCCGCTTCACCACGCCCCTTTACGCCTGGATGGAAAATCTGGGCGTCACCAAGCTCCTGCGCCGCCACCCGGCCTTGGACGATTACCGGGGCTGGGACCACGCCTCGGAGCGGAACGTCGATTTCGTGATCGGGGCCTGCCTGCTGCTGCGCCGGGAGGTTTACGAACAGGTCGGTGGGTTCGACGAACGCTTTTTTATGTATCAGGAGGAAGCTGACTGGCAAAAACGCATTCACCGGGCGGGCTGGCGGGTGGTTTTCAGCCCGCAGGCCGAGGTTGTGCACCTGGCGGGGGCGAGCGGCAAGGCCGAGCCGGTCCGCATCAGCGGGCACTTCTTCGAGAGCTTGGACAAGTACATGCTCAAGCACCACGGCGCGCCGGGCTTTCTCCTGGTGCGCGGGGCCATGCTGATTGGCTGTTCGGCCCGGGCGGGCGGCTGGGCGGCCCTGGCGCTGGCCTCGCGGTCCCGTCGGCGGAAGGCGGGGAGCCGGGCGCGCGAGCACCTGCGGTTATTCAAGCGTCAACTGCTGACCGGCCGGCCGGCGGGGGGTTCCCAATGAGTACGCCGGTCCTGTTCGGTCTGGCCGCGCTCTACGCTTTGGCGTTCTGGAGTATCGCGGCGTATCGCCCGCGCTGGGCGCTGATGCTCATCCTCGCCGCCACCCCGTTCCAGAACGACGTGTCGTTCGGCGGCCCGCTGCGGTTTTCACTGGCGGAGGTCAACCTGCTGCTGACCCTGCCGGTTTTGCTGGTGAAGTCGCGCCGCTTCCACTTCGGTCCCACCTTGCTGCCCGCGTGCCTCTATCTCGCGGTCTGCGTGTTCAGCACCCTGGGCCAGTGGCGGGCCTCCACGCTCCAGTCGCTGGTGCAGGTCGGCGTGTTCACGATCACGCAGGTCGTCGTGTTCGCCAGCCTCGCCCGCGACGAGGAGGATTACCGCCTGGCCTTCCATGGCCTGATCGTGGTGGCGCTCTTCTTGGCGGTCTCTGTCTTTACCACGGGCAATCTCTACATCTACGGCCTGCACAAGAACGGCATCGGCGCTTCGCTGGCCTCGACGTTCGTCATCAGCCTGGAACTCTGGCTCGGCTCCGGCAAGGGCAAGGCCCGGTTTTTCTACCTGGCGGCCAGCGTCGTCATCGCCATGGGCTGCCTGGTCACGGTCTCGCGGGGAGCCTGGATGACTGCCATCGTCGGTACGCTGGCCGTGCTCGCCATCCGGGGCCGGATCGGCCTGGCGTTCAAGTGCTCGCTGGTCCTGATCCCGCTCGTCGCGGTCGTTTGGAGGTTCCTGCCGGAGAGTTCGCGCGAGTATGCCACGGGCTTCGGGGAAGAACGCTTCAACATCAAGGCCCGCTACGACAGCATCGACTACGCGATGGGGCTGTTCAAAGCCAATCCCATCCAGGGGGCGGGCATGGGACTGCGCAAGGACTACGACGCCACCAATATCATCGTCTTGTGCTTGGCGGAGACCGGCGTGCCGGGCCTGATTGCCTTCCTCGTCCTGAACGCCTCGGTGGTCTTCATGGTGGTGCGCGTTTATCGCCGCGTGCCACCGCAAAGCCTGTCGGCTTCCGTGCTGGCCATCGCGCTGGGGCTGATCCTGGGCAAGTTCATGCACGGACTCGTTGACCATTACTGGAGCCGGGGTTCGCTCACCACCGCCTGGGCCACCGTCGGGATGTCTAGCTACGTGGTGGTCGCGCAACGCCGACGGCGTCGCCTGCTGGCCCGGGCGCGCGCGTTGCAAGCGCAGTCCGAGGAACTTCTGGCCGCCTCCTCGCCAGAGGCAACCCGCTGAAGCCGCGATAGGTCCCGGCATGAAAATCGCGCTCTCTTTTCCGGGCTGCCACCGTCGCGGCGGCGTCGAGCGGGTGATGGTGGAGTGCCTGAACTTCCTGGCAGGCCGTCCGCACGAGGTTCACGCCTTTGCCAGCGAATGGGACCGGGGCGTCCTGCGCCCGGAAGTCGTCTGCCACGACGTTCCCGCGCGGGCGCTGCTGGCCGCCGGACAGGTCAACCGGTTCCGTCACGCCAGCGCACGAGCCATCGCGGCGCTCGGGCCGGAGGTGACCGGCAGCTTCGGCGTGGCCGCCGCTCCCGGCAGCGTGGTCTGGATGCAGAGCGTCCACGCCGCCTGGATCGACGTTTCCCGGCGTACGCGGACCGTCCGCGAGCGGATCAAACAGCGCCTGAACCCGTTTCACCCCATGATCCTGCGGGCGGAGAAACAGATGCTGGCCGGACGGCAGTACCGGCGCTTGATCGCCCTGACCTCGCAGGTGCGCGACGATCTGGCGACCTTCTACGACGTACCCGCCGCCGACGTGGACATCTTGCCCAACGGCTTCTCGCGGGAAGAGTTCAACCCGTCGAACCGCCGGCGCGACCGCGCGGAAGCCCGCCGCAAGCTGGAGTTCTCACCGGAGGCGAAGGTCATCGTCTTCGTGGCGAACGAGTCGGAGCGCAAGGGGCTGCCGCAGCTCCTGCGCGCGGTCGCCCGCCTGCGAGACCCGGCCTTGCACGTGCTCGCCGTCGGTCGGTTCGATCCCGCACCCGGCCGCCAACTGGCCGGCTCCCTCGGCCTGGGGTCGCGCGTCCGGTTCCCGGGGGCCAGCGCCCAGGTGGCATCGTTCTACGCCGCGGCCGACCTGTTTGCGCTGCCAACCCAGTACGAGGCGTGGGGCCTAGTCATCGTCGAGGCGATGGCCTGCGGGTTGCCCGTGCTGACCAGCCGCCTCGCCGGTGCCGCCGTGGCGGTCGCTGAAGGGGAGACCGGCGCACTGCTCGACGAACCGCGCGACGAGGCGGAAATCGCCGCGAAGCTGGGAGAATTGCTCGAAAGCAACCTGGTGGCGCAGGACGAACGAATTGCCCGCTCCGTGGAGCCTTACGAATGGTCGCGTGTGTTGACCCGCTACGAAGAAATCCTCTCGGCCTGCGCGGGACGTGCCCGCTGAAGGGAAAGGATCGAGAGCGGACGCGCTTCCGGCCGTCGAATCCCTGTCAACATGCTGGCCAGGCTGCCGGCAGCCGACTACGTTCGGCCCTGGCTCTACCATGCCCCTGCTTTTCCGATGAGAATTGCCCTGCTCACCGACTCCGACGTGTTCGCCGGGACCGAGCGCCACATGCTT
Source organism: uncultured Chthoniobacterales bacterium (assembly GCA_964250955.1). GTDB lineage: Bacteria > Verrucomicrobiota > Verrucomicrobiia > Chthoniobacterales > SZAS-18 > CAHJWO01. The sequence continues at coordinate 34,906 of CAXUIU010000003.1, forward strand.
GATCTCGGCGTGGAACTGCGCGCTCTCGGGGTGGAACCGACGCTGGTCTGCCCCGCCGCCGGTGCGCTGGCGACCCGCGGCCGGGCGGAGGGATTGCCCGTCCGGGGATTGGAGAAGCATGCGGGGATCGACCTCAGGGCAATCCGCCAACTCGGCCGGTGGCTGGCGGCGGGGGATTTCGACATCGTTCATGCTCACAATGGGCGCACCGCCTTGCAAGCGTCCTTGGCGTTGCGCTGGGCGCGGCGTGGTGCCCTGGTCGCCACCCAACACTTCCTCGAGCCGGCCCGCGCCCGCCGTCGGGGACTGGCCCGCTTGGCCGGGCGTATGGTTCACGGTCTGGCGGACCGCCGCATCCGCTTCCACATCGCCATCTCACGTGCGGTCGGCGACGCCCTGCTCGCCCGGCGAGAGACGGATCCGGCCAAGCTTCGCGTCGTGCTCAACGGCATCCGCGACCCCCGCGTGCAACGCTTGGCTCCACGCGCCGAAACCCGCGCGCGTTTCGGCGTACCCGCCGAATCCCTCTTGATTGTTTGTTTGGCCCGACTGGAAGCGGAGAAGGGCGTGGACGTTTTGATCGACGCGATGCAGGTGGTGGGCGCTTCTCTGCCTGGCGTCCACTGTCTGGTCGCCGGCGAGGGCTCGTTGGCGGAAGTCTTGCGCCAGCGCATCGCCCGCGCCGCTGCCCCGCCGCCCGTGCGCCTGCTCGGCTTTGTGGACGATTCGCTCTCGCTGGTGGAAGCGGCGGATGCGCTTATCTTGCCTAGTTTGGCGGAGCCGTTTGGTTTGTCCATCGTGGAAGCGATGGCGTTGGGCAAGCCGGTGATCGCCACCCGTGCCGGCGGGCCGCTGGAAATTGTCCGCGAAGGCGAGACCGGACGGTTGGCTCCCCCGGGAGAAGCCGCCCCTCTGGCAACCGCCATTCAGGCCGTGCTAACGCAGGAGGGAACCATCAAGACGTTGGGCGCCGCGGCCCGCGACGATTTTCTGGCGCGCTTCACCGCCAAACGTATGGCCGAGGAGATTTTAGCAGTATACCGCGCGGCAATGCAGCCATTCTGTTGAGAGGCTCGGCGGCTAAGCCAAGCAGCTTGCCGCCGGAGGTAGTCGCAACTTTTTTTGCGCCAACGGCAGATTTTTACCGTCGTCACGAGCAGTGGCATCGTTTTTGTCTGCTTCTAAACACGTGCCAGACCTGGATAAAAAGAGCTATTGGGGTGAAAAGAAGGAAAATAAATAGATTTTCCTTGTATATTCACACGTTATTCACTTAGATGGTCGCCGTAGATCCACAAATGAGTCGCGCAAATGATAATTCCCTCACTTAAATCATTGGTGATTGCCGCATACATCTTCGTTGGTACTTGTGCGGGGATTGCCCAAGCAAGCGACTTCCTCCAAGGCGGCGCGGTCTCTAACCCCGCCCAAATTTCCTCCCAATGGACGACGGGACCTGGAGCAAACGGCCACTACTATATCCTCACGATGACACCCGGCAGCTGGACGGCGGAGGAAGCGCAGGCGGTGGCTATGGGGGGACACTTGGTCAGTATCACCAGCGCGGACGAAGAAAACTTCCTGATTAACACCTTCCTAGACAACAGCAGCCCTGTTGCGACGAAGCCGCTTTGGATCGGTTTGACGGATGCCAACAATGGGTTGGGTTCAAGAAATTATACCAATTGGACAACAGGTGAGGCGGTGAGCTTCACTTTCTGGAACGATTCCAGCGAGCCGAACAACCTTAATAATAACGAGGATTACGTTGCCCTCAACTGGCACTACTCTTTTGGAGCTACCACTGTCAAAGGCACTTGGGACGACGTGCCGTTGAACGGCACCACGGTAGATTACGGTGGACAAAACTCCCGGTCTGTCGGGCCGTACTACGGCATCGTGGAGATTGTCCCGGAACCATCCACCAACCTCCTGCTCGGCTTAGGAATGATCGTGGGTCTGGCGTGGCTGTGGCGGCGCTACATCAGCAGGGCTATTTGAGTAAAAGTCGCTATACGGTTGCCGGCAGCAACCATCCCGGATGATGCATGACGTATTTAGCCCCGGGTCAAACGAATGTGCCACAGAGAACTCCAGTATCTCAGAAAGCAGGTCGTTCCGGAGAAAAGTTTTGAGACCCGCTTTCCGCGCACACCGACTTGCTAAATAAACCGCATATCCTCCGTGTTTGGAGGACATGCGGTTTCTTCGCGTCCAGGTAAGGAAGAGCGCCACGGAAGCCATGATCCCTGAGTTTTATTACCGCGCGCCGCTGCCTTGATACATCCTGGCCGCTTGTGCAACGACGCTCTGAGTTTGGCTGGGGTGCTTTCGCATCAAGGTTTGTTTGGACGCGGCGGCTCTCGTTTGCTTGAGCACGACGATTCGGCGGTTGTCCTCCGCATCTTCCTTCAAAACGAACATCGGTCATAACCCACAAGCACTCTTTACAAACCGCATGTCGCCGAAGGGCAAGGTGTGCGGCTCCGCTTGAGGTTGGCCGAGTGCCTGGACCCATCTACCGGGTAGCGCACCCGCATGCTCTCAGCATGACTGCTGTGGCTGCTCCGTCCTTGCACAAACGGAACGCGATCTTGGTCAGACGCGGCGTCTACTAGACACGCTTGACCAAGCAAGGATCCAAAGTGCATCCAAGCGCATTCCTTTACCGGATCATTTAGATTCCGCGCTGCAAACGCGCGTTTTCAGACCTTCGAAGGACGGTGAACAAAAGCCTCTTTTCCTTGTACAATTCTACCCCAACAACCTGAAGCCGAGGATTCAAAAGATCAAAACCGACCGGTGCGTTTGGAAGCTGCCGGTCGACGATTCAGGCGGCGATTGGGTCGGTGGTCACATCTTACGACCAATTTTCGCCACCTCGGTTTTGTGAAACAGCACCCGCTGATTCGGACATGATCTCGCAACGTGTTTCCGGTTTGAACACCGTGCTGTTCATCTCACAACTGGTCCTGAGCTTGTCGTTGTTTTGGGTTGGGGTGCTCCTGATCTCTACCGTCTACCACACCAACCAAATACGTTGGGATTCATATTCAGTCTATGCAGCTGTCATCTTCATCGGCTTGTTGTTGGAGATGCTCACCAACAAGCGCCTAGAACTGGGCACGCTGCACAGAGGTTTTTTGGACGCACATCGATTGGCAGCCCGCCAGCTCTTCTTTTCCGGTGGGCTGTTGCTCCTGTATCTCGTTGCCAACAAAGACGCTGTCATCTCGCGTCTGTTCATCGCTTTCTACTTGCCGTCGCTCTACTTGCTCTTATTCGTCACTAGCCGCTTTTTTCCGCGCATCGTTGGACGCAGCCTGTACCCCGAGGCGCGTTGGGAGAAGATTCTTCTCGTAGGTTCACCCAACACTCTCGAGAAGCTCCGGCCTTGGTTGGCGCGCAAGGCGGACGTTGGTTTTCGGGCGATAGGATTCTTAGATCACGTCGTGCCGAACCCAAGCGAGCCGTGCTCTTTTCCTCGCCTCGGTAGCACGCACGAGATGGTGGAAGTCGTGCAGAAACACGCTGTCACGCAGGTCATCCGAACGGAGATGTTCACAACCTACGAAGATCAGCGAGCCTTCATAGAAACATGCGATCTACTGAATGTGCGGCTGTTAGTGGTAGCTAATTTACCTGAGCGTTGGGGCAGGCCATTGACGTTCGTTGACGACGACGGCGTTCGCTTCATCGCCCTGCGCGAAGAAGCGTTGGAAAACCCCTTCAATCAAGTGACCAAACGTGCTCTGGATCTGATGATTGCTGTGCCAGTGGTCCTCTTTGTCCTGCCTTTTACTACGCTCTTGGTGCGAATCTGCCAGGCGTGGCAATCTCCGGGTCCCATCTTCTTTCGTCAGAACCGCGCAGGGTTGCAAAACCAGGAATTTAAGATCGTCAAATATCGCACCATGCATCTGGGACATCGGAGCGAAGCCAAACAGGCAACACGCGCAGACGAGCGCATCTATCCGGCTGGACGCTGGCTCCGAAAATTATCCATCGATGAATTGCCGCAGTTTTGGAACGTCCTCAGTGGTGAGATGAGTATTGTTGGCCCCCGTCCGCATTTGATCGAGCACAATTCCCTCTTCGCACGGCAGTTGACGAACTACCATGTGCGCACATTTGTAAAACCCGGCATCACGGGCTTGGCCCAAGTAAATGGTTTGCGCGGTGAAGCGAGAAGTATGGATGACATCGCCCGGCGGATTGCCGCTGACATCGAATACCTGGAGAATTGGCGCATGGCTTTGGAAGTTAGCATCATCCTCAAAACCATCCTGCACGTCATCCGCCCACCGAAAAGCGCGTATTAGAGCCTGTCATGAACTTAAGGCCAGCATCTTGAACAAATTGCTGAGCAAAAGGCTGGTAAAAGCGAGCCAGTGCAGTC
>CAXUIU010000004.1:0-35752 GCA_964250955.1 uncultured Chthoniobacterales bacterium
CTCATGGGAAACGCAGGGCGTCCCGCGCCGCCGGGGTCGCGGGTGAGGTCTTTTCCGCCGTGTCGGTGGGCGGCGCGCCACTCTCGAACAACAGCGCCTGCCCGAGCAGCCGGCGCAGTTCCCCCCGCGTGAGCCCGCGCCGGATCGAGCGGCCGTTGCACAAGGACACGCTGCCCGTCTCTTCGCTGACCACCAGGGCCAGCGCATCCGTTTCCTCGCTCACCCCCAAGCCCGCCCGGTGCCGCAGCCCGAACGAACGCTCCAGGCTCTCGCGCTGGCTGACCGGGAAGATGCACGCCGCGGCCACGATCCGGCCGTCGCGCACGATCACGCCGCCGTCGTGCAGCGCCGTTTTGGGAAAAAAGATCGTTAGGAGCAGTTCGCCCGAAAACGCCGCGTCCAGTTCGACGCCCGTTTCCGCGTAGGTGCGCAGGCCGATGTCCCGTTCCAGGGCGATGAGCGCCCCGTAGTGCCGGCCGGCGAGTTCGAAGACGCAGTCGCAGAGTCGGTCCAGCGTCTGGTCGTCGCGCTTGCCGCCGACGAAGAACGACCGGCTGCCCAGTTCCGCGAACACCCGGCGCAACTCCGGCTGGAACATGACCACCAGCGCCACCGCCAGGAAGATCGAATAATGCCCGATCAGCCAGCGCATGACCACCAGGTCAAGCGCCTCGCTGAGGATCGTCAGGGATGCGATGAAGAGCACCAACCCGATGAGCACCCGCGCCGCGCGCGTCCCGCGGAAGTACGTGTAGGTGTAGTAGATACCGGCCGCAGCGAACAGAATCTCCACGAGAGAATTCCAGTGGGCAAGGGTGCTCCACTGTTCCTGGAGAAATTGGACGAATCGTTCCCGCATGGCGCTGACAAAGGGGGAGGGGGGTGTTCAGCCGTCGAGCAAGGCTTCGACGGTGCGCAACGCCAATAAATTCGGCCGAACATCGTGCACGCGCAACACGCCCGCCCCGCGCTCGCGCCCGAGCACCGTCAACGCGACCGTTGGCCAGAGGCGCTCCGGGAGGTCCTCCGCGCCGGCGATCTTGGCGAGGAACGACTTGCGCGATACGCCTAGCACCAACGGCCGCCCGGCCGCCGACAAGGCTTCGAGGTTCCGCAGCAGGGTGAGGTTATGCGCGACGGTCTTGCCGAAGCCGATACCCGGGTCGAACGCCACGCGGTCAGCAGAGATTCCGGCCGCCTGGGCGGCGGCGAGGCGTTCGGCGAAGAAGGCGCGCAAGGCGGCCACCACGTCGCTGTAGGTAGGGTTTGCCTGCATCGTGCGCGGTTCGCCTTGCATGTGCATGAGGATCACGCCAGCCCCGTACTCGGCGACGGCGGCGGCCATGTCGGGGTCGCCGCGCAAGGCCGTCACGTCGTTGATGATGGCCGCGCCGCGTTCGAGGGCGGCTCGCGCGACGACGGCCTTGGAAGTATCGATGGAGATCACGCCACGCGGCCGGTGCGCGAGGATCGCTTCCACCACCGGCAGCACGCGGGCGAGTTCGTCTTCGGCCGACACCGGGTCCGCGCCCGGACGGGTGGATTCGCCGCCCACGTCGACGATGGCCGCGCCCTCGTCGAGCATCGCCACGGCATGCGCCGCCGCCCGGTCAGGGTCGAAGAAAGCGCCGCCGTCTGAAAACGAGTCCGGCGTGACGTTGACGATCCCCATGATGGCGCCGTGCGCGCGGAGGTCGAGCGTCCTGCCGCCGGCGAGTTGCCACGTCATACCTTCTGACCGTGGTTGCGTCTGCGGTCGATTGCAAGGGTTCGCGGCGCGGCGGGACCGTGCTACAATCACCTCGTCCAACGACCATGCGCGCGCTCCGCTTCGTCCCGCTCTTGTTGGCCGCGATGCTCCTGGCGACCGGCCATCAGGCCGCGGCCGACCCGGACCAGGAAGCACGCATCACCCAGCTCGAACAGGAAAACTCCCGCCTGCGTGCCGACGGGGAGTTCGCCCGCCGCCGCCTGGCCATGCTCGAAGGCGAGGCGGACCGCCTGCGCGCCGTGGTCAAGTCCCGCCAGGACGCCGACGACCTCGCCGCCAACCGTACCCGCCGCCAGGAGATCGAGCGCGAGGTCGAGCGTTTGCGCGGCCTCAAATTTCTGCACCCGGTCGACTACCACGAGATCCCGCGCACCGAATTGCCCGCCATCTTGCGCCAGAAGCTCGCGCAACAGGTGCCTGACCAGGAGTTCGAGACCGCCGGCATGGCCCTCGCCGCCCTCGGAGTGTTGCCAACCGGCATCGATTTAAAGAAGACCTACCTGGCTCTCCTGGGCGAGCAGATCGGCGCGTTCTACGACCAGCACGAGAAGGGACTCTTCACCTTCACCGGCCAGCCGCTGACCGCGTCCACCAACCGCGTCATCATGGCCCATGAACTCACCCACGCCTTGGAAGACCAGCACTTCGACCTGTCGCGCCTGCCCATCGAAGCCAAGGGGAACGACGACCGCGTGCTCGCCGCCACGGCGCTCGTCGAGGGGGACGCCACCCTCGTGATGAACCTCTACATGGCCGGTGACCTCTCGGCGACCGCCCTGCGCGAGGCGCTCGGCAGCGCGTTGACGACCGATGTTCGCCAACTCGCCGCGGCGCCTCGCTACCTGCGCGAAACCCTGCTTTTCCCATACCTGCGCGGCCAGGAATTTTGCAACACCCTCTACGCGCACGGTGGCTGGGCGGCGCTGGACGGGGCGTTCAAAGACCCACCCTCGTCTTCCGCGCAGGTCCTGCACCCCGAGCTTTACTTCGCCGATCCGCGCGAGGAACCGGTGGAGATCCGCCTGCCCGACCCGGAGATCGACGGCCAGAAGCCTGCCGAGGACAACGTTTTGGGGGAGTTCGGCGCACGGCAACTCTTCGCCGACCGTCTGCACGACAAGGCCCGCGCCGAGGAGGCTGCCGCCGGCTGGCGCGGCGACCGCTACCTCGTCTACCACTCTCCGGCCGGGACGAGCTACGGCTGGAAGGTCGCCTGTCGGGACCGCGAGGCGGCTAAACGCTTCTATCTGGCGGTGTGCGACGCCAACAAGGCACGCTACCACCCGCAGCAACTGACCGCAAAACAGGCCGTGCCGGTCCGCGCGCTTGATCCGTCCGGCGAGCCGATGGGGGGTCGGGTGCAGGGGACAATGGCGTTTGGGTCGGACGGGCGGGGGATCAGGCTCAGCCTGACTTCCGCCAACGAGGTGGTCGTGGTCGACGCGCAGGATGACCACTGGTACGAGGCGCTGGCGCGAATTTTTAACCCATGAAGACGAGCCAGCGCATGATCTACACGGGCCGCGTGCAAGGCGTCGGCTTCCGGTACTCGGTCAAGCAGATCGCCGCCGGCTACGAGGTGACCGGCTGGGTGCGCAACCTCGCCGACGGCACCGTGGAACTGCTCGCCGCCGGCGTGCCCGCCGAGGTGGACGCCTTCCTCGTCGCCGTGGCGTCGAGCCACCTCGGCGGCTACATCAAGGAAGCGCGGCGTGAACCGGTGTCATCGGACGAGCCGCTCGGCACCGGCTTCGAGGTTCGCCATTGAGGCCGGCCTTTTTCGTGCAATGTAGTGCTCTCCGCTGCTCCCGCGATGTCCACGCCAGCCATTGCCATCCGTAACCTGTCGAAAGTCTTTCCGGTTCCGTTCAAGCGCGAACAGGTCGTCGCGGTGCGCGACCTCTCGCTGGAAGTCGCTCCCGGTCAGGTTTACGGCCTGCTTGGTCCCAATGGCTCGGGCAAGAGCACGACGATGAAGATCGTCCTCGGCTTGGTGCCGCCGACCGCCGGTTCAACCGAGATTTTCGGCCGCGACAGCCAGGAAGTTGCCAGTCACGAGGAAGTTGGATTTCTTCCGGAGAATCCATATTTTTACAAGTATCTCACTGGTGCAGAGACGCTTCGCTTCTTTGGAAAACTCTGTGGCATGCGTGGTTCTGCCTTGCGAGACAAGTCGGATGAGCTTCTCCGGTTGGTTGGCTTGGAACACGCCCGCGACCGCCGTTTGGGCGGCTATTCGAAAGGGATGTTGCAGCGGATCGGCCTCGCGCAGGCGCTGATCCAAGACCCGCGCCTGCTCGTTCTTGACGAACCCACTGCCGGCGTCGATCCGAAAGGCTCAGCCGAAATCCGCGATCTGATCGTTGGCTTCAAAGAACGCGGGATCACCGTGCTGCTGTGCTCCCATCTGCTCGGCCAAGTGCAGGAAATCTGCGACCGCGTCGGCATCTTGGCTCATGGCGTCCTCGTGCGCGAAGGGAGGTTGGAAGACCTCATCTCCATCGAGGATCAGACGGAGGTGATCTTCCGCGACGCACCGCCAGAATTGCTCTCCGAAGTTCAGGCACTCGTCCGGCGCTCGTACCCCCAGGCGAGCGTGGTCGAAACACGCAAGCCCCAGACGACTCTCGAGCGTTACTTCCTTGAAGTGACCGCCCACGACGCGCCCCAACAGGATTAAAGTGCCGGCCCCTATGCCAGTTGAAGTGGAAACAGCACCGGCCAGAACGCCGCGGGCGGCGACGGTCAAGCACCGGTTCTTTTCGCCCGGCCGTGTCTGGGCGTTGGCGACCAATACGCTGACCGAATTGGTCCGGCTGAAGGTGTTCTACTTTTTGCTCATCTTTGCACTGTTGCAAATTGGTTCTTCACTGTTGTTCGTCCGGTTTACCTTCCAGGGACAGTTCCAGATGCTCAAAGACACCTCGCTGGGCGCGATGTCGATTTTTACGAGCATGCTGGCGATCCTTGCCACGGCGAATCTTCTACCCAAGGACGTGGAGGATCGCACCCTCTACACCATCCTCGCCAAGCCGGTGCCGCGATTCGAGTACCTGACAGGTAAACTACTTGGCGTGTTATTTTTGTTGCTGATCAGCATTGCATTGATGGGCGCGATGTTCGCCCTCGTGTTGTGGTGGCGCGTCCACGTGGTAGCCGGTGAGATCACCGTCAACGGTGATGCACCCGAGGTCGTCAACCAGAACCTGCGTGACCTATACGCCGGCGCGTTCGACCCGGGACTTTGGGCGGGCGGCCTTATCATCTACGCGAAGGCCGCGCTGCTGGCGTCTTTGACACTGTTCGTCTCGACGTTTGCGACCTCTTCGATCTTCACAATTATCGTGTCCGTGGCGGTGTTCTTCATCGGGCAACTGCAAGGCACAGCCCGTGACTATTGGCAGAGCACCGGCACGCTGACCTCCAACAGTCTGCTCGACCTCGCCTTCTTCAAGCCAATCGTCCTCATCTTCCCCGATCTCCAGGCCTTCAACCTGGTGGAGGAAGTCATCGCTGGCACGCACATCGCCCCGCTGCTCGTGGCGAAAACCCTTGGGCTTGGGGTGACCTACGTGTTGGTGTACCTGTTTGCCGGGTACTTCGTGTTCGCCAGGCGGGAGATCTGAACGTTCATGAATCACCACATGCCGAGCCGGTTGGGGACGTTCCTGCGTCGGTACGCCGCGGGTGCGGTGTTGGTGCTGGCGTTTGGCTTGGCGCGGTTGCCCTTCGAGCGGGGACTGGCGCGGGAACGGGTGGCAAGCGCCGTCAACTCTGTCGCGCTCGACCTCGGCGTGCGTGAAAAGGTGACGCAAAATGAATTCATCGCCGCGCTCGGTGGCTTCCGTTCGCTGGTGGCCGACCTGCTTTGGGTCGAGGCTCAGACGGATTGGGAGCGCGTGGAATACGGCAAGATGAACCTCAAGTTCAGCACCGTCACCACGTTGGTCCCGCACAACGTCTCCTTCTGGGACATGGCCGGCTGGCACATGGCCTACAACGCGAGCGTGGCCGTCATGGAAGACCGCAACGAACCCAAAATCGCCATCCGCAAGAAGCGTCAGCGCGAGTATTTCCTGCTCGGCAAGGACTACATTGAACGCGGCATCGCCAACAACCCGCAATCCTCTGTTCTCAACCACCAACTCGGCGAGATTTACCAGCGCAAGCTCGGAGACCACCTTGCCGCCTCTGCCGCTTATGACCGGGCCGCCACCTGCCCGGGCGCGTTTTCCTACGAAAAGCGGATGGCCGCCTACGAACTCGCCAAGGTCCCGGGGCACGAACGCGAGGCTTGGCAACGCCTGCGCGCGCTCTACGACGTGGGGCCGCAGGAGCGTCTGCCCACCCTCGAAAAAGACCTCAAAGAACTTGAGGAGAAACTTGATCTCCCGCCGGAACAAAGGGTTTACAAAGCCCCCTAGTTCCCTATCTATTGGGCAACCCCATGCGTTTTGCGATTTTCGGCGACATCCACGCGAACCTCGAAGCCTTGGAGGCGGTTCTCGCGGATGCACGCGCCAACGGGTGCAACCTCTTCGTGTGCCTGGGCGACATCGTCGGCTACAACGCCAACCCGCACGAGTGTCTGGAAATCGTCCGCGGTCTGGAATGCCCCGTGGTGAAGGGCAACCACGACGAGCAGGCGGCCATCTCCGATTCGCTCGACGGGTTTAACCCGCTCGCTGAGGAGGCGCTCAACTGGACGCGCGAGCACCTCACCCCCGAGGACAAGCAGTACCTCAATGACCTCCGACTCGTCCGGCAGGTGCGCGACTTCACCATCGTCCACGCGACGCTCGACACCCCTCACAAGTGGGGCTACGTCTTCAACCAACTCGACGCCAGCGCGAGCTTCAGCTACCAGCATACCAGCGTGTGTTTCTTCGGGCACACCCACGCGCCGCGAGCGTACGTCCGGGACGGTCCGGTGATGAGCCTCCCGCTCGATAAGTTGCGATTCGAGATGGGCAAAAAGTATTTCATCAACATCGGCAGCGTCGGCCAGCCGCGCGACGGCGATTGGCGTTCGGCTTACGTGATCTACCACACGGACAAGAATTTCGTCGAACTGCGCCGGCTGGAGTACGACATCCACACCGCGCAGAAGAAGATCCTGGCCGCCGGCTTGCCGAAGCGTTTGGCAGACCGCTTGGCCATCGGGAAGTAGTACCCCCGGGCATCGTGTGACCCCGCGCACGCTGCTCGTGCTCAAGCCGAGTTCGTTCGGCGACATCATCCACACGCTGCCAGCGGTGGCGCGGCTGAAGGCCGCATGGCCGGACTGCCGAATTTCTTGGCTCGCCAATCCTGAGTGGACCCCGCTCCTCGTGGGCAACCCCACATTGGCGAAAGTCATTCCCTTTCCGCGGAGTGAGTTTCGCGGGTGGGGTGGGGGGTGGCGGTTGGCAAGGTGGCTGCGTTCGCCCTCCATTCGCCTTCAACCTGACTTGGCGCTAGACTTCCAAGGTTTGCTGCGCACGGCGCTAGCCGGCCGCGCGAGCGGTGCGCGCGCACTTTGGGGTCTGAGCGATGCACGGGAAGGAGCCGAGTGGTTCTACCACCGGACGATTGCCTCGCCACCACAGCCTGTTCATGCAATCACGCGTTATCTGACGCTCGCCGACGCAGTGGTCGGAAAAGAAAACGTGTTGGAAAGTGGCCTCGAGTTCCCCTTGCCGGCTGGTGAACCAATAAGTCTGGGGGCAAAGTTCGACGGAGGCTTTGTTCTGCTTCATCCTTACTCACGAGGAACAGGAAAATCCCTATCGTTGAGCACGATACAAAATATTGTACGTAAAATAAGTAGTCGAAGAATTGTATTGGTTGGCAAAGGAAACAACGTAGATAATTCTTCCGGCCACTGTCTCGATCTGCTCAATAGAACCAGCATTTCCCAATTGATCTGGCTCATCCGTTACGCCTCGTTCGTGGTCAGCGTGGACAGCGGCCCGGCGCATCTCGCCGCGGCGCTTGGCCGGCCAATGGTCGCGATCCACGCGTGGAGCGATCCGCGCCGGGTCGGACCCTACCGCGAAGATGCCTGGGTCTGGAAGAACGGCCGGTTGGTGCAGGTGCGCGATCTGGCAACGATGGAGCGCAGCTTCTTCGAGCCCCGGCCGCTTGACCTGAGCGTGGGAGACGTGGCGGCGATTGCCGCGCTGGCTACTTCACCTTGAGGTTTTTGCGCATGAACGTCGGCACATCCAAGTCCTCGCCGTCCACGATGGTCGGTTCGCTCCGCTCGAAACGGCCGCGTACGGTGCTCTCGTTGATGCTGACTTCCGCGCCGGCTCGCGCGGGGATGGCCGCCGGAGCAGCGGCGGGGACCGGTTCAGCGGTGGGAGCTTTGACGGCGGGGGTGGCCGGCACCGGGCTGGTCGGGGTGCGCACGAGCGGCGGGTAAGTCGTGCCCGTCGCCGGTTTCTGATCTGCCGGGGCGAGGGCGCCATCCCGGGCGCCGAGCGAACTGATGAGCGTCACGCCAAGCCGCCCGTTGAGCTTGGGATCGACGGCCGCCCCGAAGAGGAGCTGGGTGCGCTCGCCGATGTGTTCGGCGAGGTCTTCCATCACGTTTTGCACCTCGGCGAGCGTCAGATCCTGGCCGCCGACGATATTGACGAGGATGTTGGCCGCCTCGCCGAGCTGCGAGCCGCGGTCCATGAGCGGGTTGCGGAGAGCCTGCGTCAGCGCCTCGCGGCCACGGTTGGTGCCCGCGGCCTCGCCGTAGCCGAACAGGCAGCGCGAGTCGTGGCTACGCAGGGAGCTGAGCAGATCGTCGAAGCCCAGGTGGATCAACCCACGTCGGTTCACGAGGTCCACAATCGCCTTCACGCTCTGGCCGATGATCTGGTCGGCCCCAGCGAAGGCTTCGTGGATGCCCGCTTCGGGCAGGATCAACTCACCCATGCGGTCATTCTCGAAGCACATCACCGCGTCGGCGTACTGCTGGATCGCGCGCAGGGCCTCCTGTGCCTGCTGGCCGCGCCGCCGGCCTTCGAAGGAGAAGGGCAGCGTCGCGCAAACGAGCACCAGGGAGTTCTGCTCCCGGGCCATCTTGACGATCATCGGCGCGGCCCCGGAGCCCGTCCCGCCACCGAGGCCGACGCACACAATCAGGAGCGGCACACCCTCGACGGCGGCACGTAAATCTTCTGCCGCTTCTTCCGCCGCCGAGAAGCCTAGCTCCGGGTCGCCACCCGCTCCGAGACCGCGGGTGACGTGCCGACCGAGCTGGATCTTCTGCGTCGCCACGGAGCCCGCCAACGCCTGCACGTCCGTGTTGCACGCGACGAGTTCCACGCTGAGAGAACCTTCCATGACAAGCCGGTCCAAGGCGTTGGTGCCGGCGCCGCCGACGCCGATGACCTTGATGCGAAAGCCGGCGTCGGGACCGTGCGAGGAATGATGGCGGTGACTGGTGATCTCGTTCATAGAGGTGGTTGGCTGATGGTGGTAAATCTTGAAAATCAACGCGCGCGCCGGCGGCCAAACACCCCGCGCAAACGCGACCAGAACGTCGGCTCGGGCTGTTCCATCTGGCTGAACTGCGCGTACTTGATGAGTCCGAGGGCCGTGGAAAGCTGCGGGTTGGACAACGCGGAGGTCACTCCCTGCAACGGCGGCGGCTGGGCGGGCTGCACGGGCAGCCCAAGTACCTCTTCCGCGAGGTGGTTGATGCCGTGCATCAGACTGCAACCGCCGGTCAGCACCGCGCCGGCTCCGAGATAGCGCAGGTGTGGTTCGGATTCGAGCTGGCGCTTGAGCAGCTCGAACGCCTCGCGCAACCGGGAGTGGATGATGCTGTTGAGCGTCTCACGCTCCACCTCGCGCCCGGCAAACCCGGGTTCGGGTTGGAGGTAGATCGTCTCGCCGGGCAGGGAGTTGCCGAGCACGGCGCTGCCCTCGTCAATTTTCAGGCGTTCGGCGCGTCCAAGCGGGATGCGCAAGCCGAGCGAGATGTCGCTGGTGAGATGGTCGCCGCCGACCGCGAGCACGCCGCTCTGCTTGACTGCGCCGTCGACGTACAGGAGGTAGTCGAGCGTGCCGCCGCCGATGTCGATGACCAGGACGCCGAGGTTTTTCTGGTTCTGGCTGACGACGACCTGCGCGCTGGCGAGGGAGTTGAGCACCACGTCGAGCACTTCGAGCGGGATGTCCTTGACGCAGCGAATCGTGTTCTGGATGCGCGTGCGCACGCCGTGGACGATGTGGTAGTCGGCCTCCAGTTTGTGGCCGAGCATGCCGACGGGCGTCAGCACGCCGTCCTGGCCGTCCACGTAGTAATGCTGGATGATCGTGTGTAGGAAGGCGTTCTGCGAAGGGATGTTGACCTCGCGGGCGACGCGCTTGGCTTCTTCCAGGTCGTCCTCGTCGATCTCCTCGCGGCCCTCGGGCAGTTCGAGGACGCCGCGGTTGTTGAAGGAGCTGATGTGCCCGCCCGTGATGCCGACGTAGGCCTTGCGGATGCTCACGTCGCTCTTCTGCTCGGCGTCGGCGATGGCGTCGCGCACGCACTTGTGGACGCTCTCCAGGTGGACGATCTCGCCCTTGCGCACGCCGAGCGACGGGCTCTGGCCGACGCCGAGCACCTTCAGCGAGCCATCGGGCCGCACGTCGGCCACCACCACGCACACCTTCGACGTGCCGACCTCCAGGCCGACGACGATGTTCTCTTTGCTCATGGGTTCAACAACTCGGGGAGCGGTGCTTTGTCAACCGCCGGCACGTGCGTGGGAGGACTTCACTGGATGCCGTTCGGGGTGACGCGCGTCGGCGGCCGCAGGAACGGCTGCGGTCCACCGTGGTCGCGGCGCGCGGGTTCGGCGGCAGGCTTCGGCGTGGCGTGTTTTTTCTTGGGTTCGGCTTTTTTGTTGTCGGCGGATTTCTTTTCCTTGTCGGCGGGGGTGTCCTTCGGTGGGTTGGTCGCCGGCTTCGCCGCCGCCACGGCGGCAGGAGAGGAAGCAGGCGCGGAGATGAACGCATCCATACTCTTGTCGGCCGGGGTCGCCTCGGCCATGTAGGTCACCGGGACGTTCTTCTGCACGAGCAGGTTGATGGTCTGGATGCGCTGGCCGTGCTGGTCGGTGTATTGCAGATAAGTGTCGAGCCGCTTGAGTTGGCGGTCCATCTCGCTCAGGTCGAAGAGCACCTGCGTGCCGACGCGGTCCGTGACGAGCAGCCCGTAACGCTTGGCGAGGTCGATCTCCTGGATCTGGAAGCGCGTGGCGACGAGCGAGTCTTGGTGTGCGCGGATGAGTTCCAACGCGGCCTTGATTTCGTCGCCTTCTGTCTGCGTGCCTTCCGTGACGGTCGGGCCGGCGTAGTGACGGATGATCGGAAGGAAATGATCAGACGCGGACACCTTGCGTGGCTGGAGCAGAATACCCTGCGCATCGACGAACAGCGAATTTTTGGACGCGACCACCTCGTCGCGCGTGTCGGTGCCGCGCGCCGTGGACAGCCACGCCACGGGCTTCCGCTCGGTGATCTGCACGACGATCTTATTCGGCGGCTGTCGGTTTACCTGCGCTTGCTCAACTTCGGGGATGCCCTCAATGCGGGTCTTAGCGCGGTTCAGGTTGACCAGAAAAATGTTGCCTCCCTTGTGCAGGTCAGCCACCTGCAACACTTCTTCGGCGTCGAGCACGCCGTCGGTCTGCACGTCGAGTTCGGCCACGTTGTACTCCGGGTTTTTCAAGATGACCCACGAGATCGCCTTACTCACCCCGAAGTAGAGCGCGGTGCCGAGCCCGGCGACGATGAGCCCCTTCGCCAGCCAGCCCATGACCCGACGCTGGCGCTGGCGACCCGCCAGGCTCGAACGCACGCTCACGTCCAGCACGTGCTGGTAGCGGCGTTGCGTGCGGTTGGTGCGGCGCGCGTTTTTCTGGCGCGAGCCGGCCGAAAGAAATTCACTGGCCATAGGAACAATGGGCGGCAACAACGAACCTTGCCACTCGGCGGGGCGCCCTTCGGAAAGGAAGGATTGAAAAATGACCCGCCATCAACGCCGCTTGACCGAAGTGTGCGGACAACGGCCGTCGAAGTCAATCAGAGACTCTGATTTTAGTCGAAAACTAACAAAATAGTTAGCTGCAAAGTAACGATGTTAGTTACTGGCAGCTTATTGACAGATTATTCACAGCCTGGTGGCATCGTGATGAACGCTTTTCACGAATCGACGCCGCAACGCGTCGTCTTTAATCCTCGCCGACGATCTGAACTTCCGTCTCCATCGTGATGCCGCGTTGGTCGCGGGCGCGTTGCTTGATGAGGTCGATCAGCGTGAGAACATCGTGCGCGGACGCACCGCCGTCGTTGACGATGAAGTTGCCGTGAACCTCCGACACGCGGGCAGCCCCGACGTGGGTTTCCTTCAAGCCGAGTTCCTGCACCAGCTTGCCGGCGGGAGATTCCTTCGACGGATTCTTGAAGATGCAACCCGCGCTGGCGGCAATTGGCTGCGAGGTTTTGCGCTTGCGGGAGGAAAGGTCCAGCAGACGATGGATCTCCTCCGGCGCACCCGGCTGGCCGCGGAAGGTCGCCGCCAGCGCGTACACTTTCCTGAGCGAAGGCACGTCGCGGTAGTGCACTTCCATCTCGCGCGGCGTCTTCTCCGTGATCGCGCCGTCCGCGTCCACGCAACGCAACGTCACCACCTGGTCAAAGGTCTCGACGCCCATCGCACCAGCGTTCATGCGCAGACTGCCGCCGACCTCGCCAGGAATTCCTTCCATCCACTCGAAGCCACCGATGTTGTGCTTGGCCGCGAGGCCGGCGAGCTGCTTGAGTTTCACGCCTGCGCCCGCGGTGATCGTCAGGTTTTCCGCGTCGACTTCCAACCGCGAAAAATCCCCGCCGCTCGGATGGATGACCATCGCGTTGATGCCGCCGTCGCGCACGAGCAGGTTCGAGCCGCGCCCCATCACGAAGACTCGCAGCCGGTGTTCATCCGCGAAGCGCAACGCGCGCGCAAACGCTGCCTCCGTGGTTGGCTCGACCCAGAACCGGGCCGGACCGCCGATGCGCAGGGTCGTGTGCTTGGCGAGCGGTTCGTAGAGCTTCGCCGTGCCGTCGTTCCCGAGGAGCTTGATGAGCGGATCGAGGAGGGCGAGGTCTTCCGCCAGCCGCGTGCCGACCTCGTGGATGTTGCCCGCGCCAAGGCTCAGGAGCAGGTCGCCCGGCGCGAGCAGTCCGCCGACGCGCGCCGCCAAACGCCGGAAGGTCGGCTCGAAAATCCCGCCCGCGTGACCCTCGCGCGCCATGGCGTCCACGATCAGTTGGCCGCTGACGCCGTCGATGGGCGGTTCGCTCGCCGCGTACACGTCGGAGACGACGACGAGGTCGGCTCCCTTGAACGCGCGGCCGAACTGCGCGCTGAGCGCCTGCGTGCGCGTGTAGCGGTGCGGCTGGAAGACGACCACCACGCGGCCATCGTGAACAGCCCGGGCGGTGGCGAGCGTCGCGGCGATCTCGCTTGGATGGTGGCCGTAGTCATCCACGACGGCGAAGCGCGCCGTGCGGTGCTTGAACTCGAAACGCCGCCGCGCGCCGCGGAAGGTTTCCAACGCCGCGGCCACGGTGGCGAAGTCGACGCCGAGTTCCAGCGCGAGGGCGACCACGCTCGTGGCGTTGCTGACGTTGTGGCGGCCGGGGACGTTGAGCACGGCCTCGCCGACGCGTTCGCCGCGGCGGTACACGTCGAAGCGGGATTGGAAGTTCTGCGTACGCAGGTGGTCGAAGCGGTAGTCCGCGCGGCAACTGGAACCGAACGACACCGCGCCGGGACGCCTCTCGCACAGGCGCGCGGCGTTGGGATCGTCGATGCAGTAGATGACGCTCTCGCGCGTGCTGTCGAGCAAGCGGCGGAAGACGGCTTCGATGGCGGCGAGGTCGGCGTAGTAGTCGAGGTGTTCTTCCTCGACGTTGAGCAGGATGGTGTGGGCGGGTTCGAAGAGCGCGACCGTGCCGTCGCTCTCGTCGCCCTCGGCCACGAAGTATTCGCCGTCGCGGTCCCAGCGGGCGTTCGTGCCGAGGATCGGGATCTCCGCGCCGACGTAGTGGCTCGGGCGCAGTCCGCCCGCACGCAGGACGTGTGCGGCCATGGCGCTCGTCGTCGTCTTCCCGTGCATGCCGGCGACGATGATGCCGCGGCGTTCCTGCATCAGCGCGGCGAGCGCCTCGGCACGACGGACGAGGAATTTGCCCAGCCGCTTGGCCTCGTCGAACGCCGGGTTGCCCGCCTTGATCGCCGACGAATAGATCACCACCCGCGCGTCGCGGACGTGCTCGGCGGCGTGCGGGCAGTGGAAGTCGAGTCCTAGACCTTGCAGCCGGCGCACCTCGGCGCTGTCCACCTTGTCCGAACCGCTGACGTGGTGGCCGAGTTCGAGCAGGAGCGCGGCCAGTCCGCTCATGCCCGAGCCGGCCACCCCGATGAGGTGGACGCGCTTGGGCGGACCGCTCGTGAGCGCGAGCGCGGCGGCGGGATCAGGCGCGGGCGGCGGCATGGGTTTCGAGGGTTTCGACGAGGAGGGCCGCGGCATCGGAGGGAGCGAGGCGGCAGGCCTCGGCAGCCATGGCGGCAAGCTTGGGCGGGCTGCGCAGGATTTCCAGCACGATCTTGGCGAGATAGTCGGCGGTCGTCTCGCGTTCTTTCAAGGCGACGGCGGCCTTGGCGTCGGTGAAGACCTGTGCGTTGAACGTCTGGTGATCCTCCGCCGCGAACGGATAGGGGATCAGGAGGCTCGGCAGCCCGAAGTAGGCCAGTTCGCTCAGGCTCGCCGCGCCGGATCGCGCGACGGCGAAGTCCGCCGCCGAATACGCTTCCTGCATCCGGTGGTGAAACGCCGCGACGTACGCGCGCACACCCGCGGCCTCGTACGCCGCGCGTACGCTCGCTTCGTCCTCCCGGCCGGTGAAGTGGATGACCTGGAGCGACGACTGCCACTCCGGCGCGGCGCGGGTGACGGCCTCGTTGATCCCGTGCGCGCCCTGGCTGCCACCCATGACGAGCAGCGTTTTTTTCTCCGCGCCTTCGTGCAGACCGAAGATCACCTGAGCGGCGCGGGGGTCGAGGCGTTCGCGCAGGCCGGCGCGGATGGGGGTGCCGGTCACGACCGTCTGCGAGCGCGGGAAAAACTTGGCGCACTCCGCGAACCCGAGCAGGACGACCTTCGCCAGGCGCGCGTTGAGCCGGTTGGCCTTGCCGGGGATGGCGTTCGATTCGTGGATGAAGGTGGGCAGCTTCATCAAGCGCCCCGCAAGCATCGGGGCGGTGGACGTGAACCCGCCCATGCCCAGCACCGCGTCCGGTTGGAAATCCCGGTACAACAACCGGCACCGCTGCACGCTCGCCGTGAACCCGCGCACGAACCCCAGCATCGCCGGCGAGAACACCCGCGGCATCCCGACCGACGGCAGTTTTTCAAAGCGGAACAGGCCAGCGTAGTCCCGCACCGCCAGCGCGTCGATCTCCTTCTCGGAGATGAAGATCAGCACGCCGTGCCCGCGCTGGCGGAGCACCTCCGCCACCGCCAGGCCGGGGAAAAGGTGGCCCCCGGTGCCGCCGCATGCGATGACCACGTTCATAGCGATTCGACGCCGATCTTCGACGGACCGGAGACGAATTGCAACTTTCCATCCCCCCACAGGCGGGGAGGGCGCGCCCGGTCAGATGCGCGGCGTCACCCGGGCCTGGAGCCCGGCGGCCTGCGTGACCGGGCTGGTCTCCGCCAACTGGCCGCGGCGGTAGATGTTCAGCAGCACGCCGGTGAAGAGCAGGCACAGGCAGAGGTTCGACCCGCCGTAACTGATGAAGGGCAGCGGCATGCCTTTGTTGGGGAAGAGCGCGGTCGTCATGCCGATGTTCACGCACGCTTGCAGGCTGATGTTCATCACCAGCCCAAAGGCGAGCAGCGTGCCAAAGCGGTCGCGCGACTGCAAGGCGATGACGATCCCGCTGATCGTCAGCGCCAGGAACGCGCACACGACCAGGAGCGTCGCGCGCAGGCCGAGTTCCTCGCCGATGATCGGGAAGATAAAGTCGGTGTGCGCGTACGGCAGATACATCATCTTTTCCCGGCTCTCGCCCAACCCGAGCCCGAACAACCCGCCCGAGCCGAACGCCTTGAGCGACTCCCACTGCTGGAGGCCGGCGCGGTCCTTGTATTTTTCGAGGTCGAGGAAGGCGGTCAGCCGCGCCATACGTTCGCCCATGTGCATGGCGAGATACAGAATGCCGCCCGCGCCCGCGAGCGCCATGCCGCCCATGTAGACGGGATGGCTGCCGGCGATGAACATGATCGCCACGCTGGTGGCACAAATGAGGAGGGTCGTGCCGAGGTCGTTCTCTTTGAGGACGAGGACCATCGGCACGGCCACCAACAACATCGGCAGCACGAAGCCGTGGAGGAACGTCGAGCTTTTCGCTTCGTGCTTGGTGAACCACCAGGCCAGCGCGACGATGGCGGCGAACTTGCCCAACTCGCTCGGCTGGAACACCGCCGGCCCGAGGTGAATCCAGCGCGGCGAGCCGTTGATCCTCATTCCGACATGCGGCACGAAGCAGAGTGCGAGCAACACGCAGGCACCGCCGAACATTGGCAGCCAGAGTCTTGCCCAAAGATGATAGGGGATGAACGTGGCGACCGCGCAGGCCACCACACCGATGCCGAGAAAAACGGCCTGCCGCTTGATGTAGTAGTAAGCGTCGTTGTGCTGGTCGTGCACGTAGGCGCTCGTACTGTAGAGCATCACGATGCCAAGGCAGACCAACGCCGCGACACAGACGGCAAGGATGAACGCGCTGTTTCTGCTCATGGGGTTGAGTGCGGCAAGAGAGCGCCGGGCCTACTTCAGCTTGCCGTGCACGGCGGCAGGAATCTTCAGCGTCTGACCGAGCTTGAGCTTCTTCGGATCGTCGATGCCGTTTAACTTCAGCAGCGCGGGGACTTCTACCTTGAAGTGATCGGCGATGGTGTACGGCGAGTCGCCCTTTTTGACGACATAGGTTTTGCCTGAATCCGGCGGCAGGTGGGCGGTGTTAGTCGGAACCGGCGTGGTGCCAGGGCTGTTACCTCCGGCGATCCGTTGCGCGGCGTCGTTCGCGGGGTTATTTGCGGCGGGTTCGTTGGCGACGCGGGTGAGCGGCTCGCTGGTCGGTGCGGGATGAGCGTTGACGAGCGTACCCGACGGGTCGCCCGGGGCCCGGTTATTGTCGCGGCCTTCCACCCGGGTCGGCTGTGCGTCGGAGTCCTCGGCCTCGACGGCGTTACTCGTCGGACTGGTGACCGCGTGGCTGCGGCCGTGCTCCTTGATGAGGCTGAACGCCAGGATGCCGCCGACGGCGACCACGTGCAGGAGCAGCATCACCAACAGGGCGCGGGAGAGGCGCATGTTCGGCTCGGGATCGGGCGCCGCGGCGGCTTCGCTGTCGTTCGCGCGGGTGCGCGGAACCCGGCGCGTGGCGGCGGCACGGTGCTTGACGCGAGGTTGGATGGGAACGGCTGGCATAAAGGTAGGAAGGGAGAAGCTTGTCAGAAGCCCGGACTAACCGGCGGATTGCAGAGCGTGGACGAACGAGCGGAATTGGTTACCGCGGTCCGCGTAGCTCTTGAACATGTCGAACGAACTGGTGCCGGGAGAAAACAGCACGACCTCACCGGGACGCGCCAGCGACCACGCCATCCGGACGGCCTCCTGCAAAGTGGCGGCGCGCTCGCAGGGAACGTGTTCCTGCCAGACACCGGCGATGCGCTCGGCCATCTCGCCGATGAGCACCACCCAACGCGCCTTCTCGGCCACCGCGGGGGCCAGAGAGTCGAAGTCGAACCCCTTGTCTTTGCCGCCCGCGATGAGGATCACCGGGCGCTTCTCGGACGAAAGCGCCTTCGACAAAGCGTCGAGGTTTGTCGCCTTGCTGTCATTGACGTACACGACGCCGTCGAGTTCGCGTACGACCTCGCAGCGGTGCGGCTGCGGACGGTAGTCGCGCAAGGCCGGCCGCATCTGGTCCGCCGTCAGACCGCGCGCGAGTCCGATGCCGAGCGCGGCCATCAGGTTCTCGGTGTTATGGTCACCGCGCAGGTGGGTCTCGCGCGGGTCGAGGAGCGGCTGGTCCTTGTAATGGATCACCTCGTCGCGCAGGTGCAGGTCCGCGCCGAGTTCGTAGGCGCTGAAGGTGATCCGCTGGGCGGCCAGAGGCGGGAGATGGTCGCGGAAGTTGACGACTGCCCAATCATCCGCTTGCTGGTTCTCGAAGATGCGCAGTTTGGCGGTGCGGTATTCCTCGGTGCTGTCGTAACGATCCAGGTGATCGGGCGTCAGGTTTAACCAGACGCTGATGGCCGGTCGGAACTTCTGGATGCGCTCCAACTGGAACGAACTCACTTCCAGGGTGATCACGTCAAGCGTGTGACCCTCGTGCACGATCTCGCTGTAAGGTTTGCCAATGTTGCCTCCAGCGACCGTGCGCGTACCAACGCTGGTCAACATGGCGGCAACCAGTTCGGTGGTGGTCGTCTTGCCGTTCGTACCCGTAATGCCGATGACCGGGGTGGGCGAGTTCTCGTAGGCCAGTTCGATCTCGGCGATGATGGGGATGCCACGGCGCAGAAGGTTCTGCACCAGTTCGCACTTCGGGTCGATGCCCGGGCTCAGCACGGCCAGGTCGTAGGGGGCGTCGCTTGCCTCGGCGCGTTTGCCGGCGAGGATTTGCAGGCCCATGCCGCCGAGCTTTTGCGTCTTGGACGCGTCGATGGTCTCAGGTTCCGCGCTGTCGAGCACCGAGACCTGCGCACCCAGTCCGAACAACAGGATTGCCGCTGCCTCGCCGCTCCGACCCAGGCCGAGGACCGCGACTTTCTTGCCTTTATAGTTCTTCATGGCGCGTTGGTAGGAGGGTTAGAAGTTCAACGCAGTTTCAAAGTGGCGAGGCCGACGATGGCAAAGATCACCGAGACAATCCAGAAGCGAACTACCACGGTGGTTTCCTTCCATCCAATCAATTCGAAGTGGTGATGCAAGGGCGACATCGCAAACACCCGTTTGCCGGTGAGCTTGAAGCTTGCCACCTGGATAATCACCGATGCCGCTTCCATCACGAACACGCCACCGACAATCACCAAAAGTAGTTCCTGTTTGCAGCAGATAGCGATGATGGCGATGAACCCTCCGATGGCCAGTGATCCCGTGTCGCCCATGAAGACCTGGGCCGGGTGCGCATTGAACCACAGGAACCCTAAACCCGCACCCGCAAGCGCGGAACAGAGCACGGTCAACTCACCGCTACCCGGCGTGAAGGGGATATCCAAGTAACGTGTAACGAGTGGGTTACTAGCGGCGAAGGTCAGCGCCGCGTAGGCTCCGGCGACTGTCACCGTGCAGCCGGCGGCCAGGCCGTCCAAGCCGTCGGTGAGGTTCACCGCGTTCGAGCAGCCGACGATCACGAAACCGTAGAACAAGAGCGCCAACAGGCCGAACGCATAGAAGCCCATGTTAAGAATGAGCGCCTTTTTCAGAAACGGGACGTACAGGTCGGTGTTAAACATCGCGTTGCGCGGATTGCTCAGGAAGACGGCCACGACGATGGCGGCGAGCACGAACTGCGCGACGAGCTTTACCCGGCTGCTGACTCCCTTCGAGTTCTTCTTGGTGACCTTCTGGTAGTCGTCCATGAATCCGAGCGCGCCGAGATAGACGATGGTAAACAATGCCAGCCACACCGCCGGGTTGGTCGGACGCGCCCACAGCAACGACGAAGCAACGACGCTGAAAATAATCAGGACGCCGCCCATCGTCGGAGTGCCCTTCTTGCGGCCGTGCGTCTCGTAGAGTTGGTTCACCTCTTCGCGCGTGCGGACCGGTTGGCCGAACTTCAAAGAGATCAGCTTGCGGATGACCTGTTTGCCGAAAAGAATAGACAGCAAAAATGCCGTGAACGCCGCCGCGATCCCGCGAAACGTCGAGTATTCGAAGACCCGCAAAGGCCCGAACCGCTGACTCAACGATGAAAGGTAGAACATCATTGGGTGTTCGACGTTGCGGGTGAGAGTTTGGAAAACTCGGAGAACAAGGCAGCTAGTTTGGTGAGTACGCGTTCCATCCCGGCCGAGCGGCTTCCTTTTACCAAGATGAGGTCTCCCGGGCGGCTGAGTTCCACCAGACGCTCGGCGGCCTCGTCGGTGTCTGCGACGGGAATGGTCTCAACCTGGTGGGTGGCTTGTGCGATGGCGCGCGCTTCCTCGCCGACGGTAACCAGGCAATCGATCTTGCCGTCGGCATGTTCACCGATTGTGCGATAGCCTTCGGCGGCGGCGCCGCCGAGTTCGCCCATCTTCCCGAGAACCGCGATGCGGCGGCCCTGGGTAGGCAGCGCGGCCAGTGTGTCCAACGCGGCCACCATGGAATCGGGGTTCGCGTTGTAGCTGTCGTCCAGGATCAAACGTCCGTGTGATTCCTTCCGCTCCAGACGCCCGCTGGTTAGTTTCACTTCCTGCAAGGCAGCCGCACACTCCGTCAACGGAACTCCCAGCGCCCTCCCGGCCGCGACCGCGAGCAGAGCGTTCGTGATCATGTGATGGCCTGCGATGGGTAGGCGCACCATAACTTTCTCGTCTTCACTGACCAAGGTGAATATGCTGCCGGCGAAATCCTGCGTGACGCCCTCCGCGCGCAGCTTCGCGCCAGGCATCCCGACCGTGACGATCTTCGCATGGGTTCGCCGCGCAATGGATCCGGTAAACTCGTCGGCCGCGTTCAGGATCACGGTTCCGTCCGAGCCGACCGCCTCCGCGAGCATTCCTTTTTCTAGGGCGATGGCCTCACGGCTGCCCATGAACTCCAGGTGCGCGCGTCCGATGTTCGTGATGATTGCTACCTGCGGCGACGCCATGCGGGCAAGGGGAGCGATCTCGCCGGGATGGTTCATCCCCATTTCGAGCACGGCAACCTCATGGCTGCGGTCTGCGCGCAACAACATCCGGGGTACCCCGACGTGGTTGTTGAGGTTACCTTCGGTTTTGAGCACGCGAAAACGGCGGGTGAGCACGGCGGCGGTCAGGTCCTTGGTGCTGGTTTTTCCGTTGCTGCCGGTGATGCCGACCACCCGCAAAGGAAGCGTCCGACGGTACGACGCGGCGATCCGCTGGTAAGCCGCCAGCGTGTCATCGACCTCGACCAGCGCGAAACGATCCGGCAACCCAGCACGATCAAAATGACGGTCGACCACGGCGCCGAGCGCGCCGGCTTCCGCCGCGGAGCGCAGGTGAGCATGACCGTCGAAGCGGTCGCCGCGCAGCGCGAGGAACAATTCCCCGGGCGCGAGGCTGCGCGTGTCGGTCGAAATCGCGGAGACGGCGGCCGTGCTGATGCCCTGGAGCAAACGGCCGCCCGCAAATTCAACGATCTGCTGTAAAGTTAATGTCTCCACAAGATTAACCCTTCTGCACAAAGACGCCCTTTGCACCACGCGTGGTTCAGCCGGGAGGAATGCCGACGGCGGCTGATGGTCGCCTGGCGCAGGTAGTGGCCAAGTTCCACTGAGCCGCAACCGCCGCGCGGATGCAGATGGTCGCCGCCCTTTTTTTCGGGTGAGGTAGGCATGGCACAAGATCAGGCGAGATCCACCGGCCGCGCCTCGATGGCAGCTTTCGCCACCTGCACGTCGTCGAAGGTGATCGTCGTCTTGGCAAATTGCTGGTAGTTCTCGTGGCCTTTGCCGGCGACGAGGATGATGTCGCGCGGTTGCGCGAGGGCGACGGCGCGCTCGATGGCCTCGCGCCGGTCGACCACGACCTCGTAGTTGTTCCCCTGAAAACCCTTCTTGATGTCGCGGATAATCGCGGCCGGGTCTTCGCTGCGGGGGTTGTCGGAGGTGATGATCGACAGATCGCTGCCCTGTTCCGCCGCACGTGCCATCAGCGGACGCTTGGATTTGTCCCGGTCGCCGCCGCAGCCGAAAACGACGATCAGGCGGCGCGGATTGAGTTCCCGCAGCGTGCGGATGACGTTGCTCAGCGCGTCGTCCGTGTGTGCGTAGTCCACGTAGACCTGGAAGTTGCGTTTGGCCGGCACGAGCTGCACCCGCCCCGGCACGGCGGGCGCGGTGGCGAGTGAGAGTACCGCCGCGCGCAGTTGCACGCCCATGGCGGTCGAGGCCGCCAGCGCCGCCAGCGAGTTGTAAATGTTGAAACGCCCGATGAGCGGCAGGCGCACCAGAAAACTGCGTTCCTGCGCGTCGAGCTGGTAGGAGGTGCCTACCGCCTCGGTCTTGAAGTTGCCCGCACGGAAATCCGCACGGTTGCTCACGCCGTAGGTAATCAGGCGGACGTTCTTCGGCATCTTCTGACAAAGCTCCGCACCATAACGGTCGTCCACGTTGACAACGGCGACCGGACGCTTCCTGGTCTGCTGCGGCAGGATGTCCGTGAAGAGCCGTGCCTTGGCGTCGAAGTAGTTCTGTAAGCTGCCGTGGAAGTCGAGGTGATCCTGCGTGAGGTTCGTGAAGACCGCGGCGTCAAACTCCACGCCGCCGATCCGGTCCTGCGCGAGCGCGTGCGAGGACACTTCCATCACCGTCGCCTTGCAGCCGGCGTCGCGCATCCGGGCCAGGAGCGCCTGTAAATCCAGCGACTGCGGCGTGGTGTGCGTGCTCGGCACGACCTCGTCGCCGATCTCGTAGCGCACGGTGCCGATGAGCCCGCAGCGCAGCATCGCGCGTTCGCAGATGTGCTTGAGCAGGTAGGTCGTCGTCGTCTTGCCGTTGGTGCCCGTGACGCCGCACAGGCGCAGCTTCGCGGCGGGATGATGGTAGAACGCACCCGCCACGGCCGGCAGCGCCGCGCGCGTGCTGGTGACCTCGACGGACGCGACGTTGGCAGGCACGTCCGCCGCGTGCTCGACCATCACGCCGGCCGCCCCCTGGGCGACCGCCTGCGCGAGGTAGTCGTGGCCGTCCACGCGCTCGCCGCGCAACGCGACGAAAAGCGAGCCCGGCTTCGCCTGGCGCGAGTCGTAGCAGACGGAGGTGATCTCCACGTCCAGCGGACCGCGAACGTCCCGCGTCGGCACCTTGGAGAGGAGGGCTTGGAGTTGCATGGCCAAGAAACTAATCGTGGGTGTTCTGCACCACAACGCCCTTCGGGTTGGCCCCGGCCGGCGGGATCGGCATCGTCGGCTCGATGTTCAGGTAGCGCATCGCCTGCCCGGCGATGGACGCGAAAACGGGTGCCGCCACGAGGCCGCCGTAGTTTTCGTTCGGC
The DNA here is from genome assembly GCA_964250955.1 of uncultured Chthoniobacterales bacterium. Lineage (GTDB taxonomy): Bacteria > Verrucomicrobiota > Verrucomicrobiia > Chthoniobacterales > SZAS-18 > CAHJWO01. Next base: position 23,035 of record CAXUIU010000004.1, read on the forward strand.
TTCGTGTGGGCGTCGTCAAGCATCACCATGCCGACGAGTTCTGGGTTGTTCGTCGGCAGGAAGCCCACGAACGAAACGACGTAGCGGCCCGTCATGTAGCCACCGCTCGGGGCGACCTTCTGCGCCGTGCCGGTCTTGCCGCCGACACCGTAGCCGGGCACCGCCGCTCCCTTGGCCGTGCCGCGTGGACTGACCACGTCCTCCAGGGCGGGGATGATCTCTTTGACTGTTTCAGGATTTACCACCTGTCGCAGCACCTCCGGCGGGAACTCCGCGACGGGCACGTTGGCCTCGTCCGTGATGGAGTGGACGATCTGCGGGCGCATCAGCTTGCCGCCGTTGGCAATCGCACCCATCGCCATGACCATCTGGATCGGCGTCACGCCGACGCCCTGGCCCATCGGGATGCGGGTAATGGAAATCTTCGTCCAGTTGCGCGTCGGTGCGACGCGGCCGTTGATCTCGCCCGGCAGGTCGATGCCCGTGCGCTCGCCGAAGCCGAGGAGCTTGATGTAGTTATACAGCCGCCCTTCGCCGAGTTGCAGGGCGAGCTTGGCCGCGCCGATGTTGCTGGAGTGCACGAGCACGTCGTGCACGGTGCACTCGCCGATGGGGTGCGCGTCGTGGAGCAGCTTGCCGGCGTACTCCCAGCGGCCGTTCTCGCAATAAACCGTCGTGTCTGGCCGCACCAGCTTCTCGTTCAACACGCCCGAGAGCGTCACGATCTTGAAGGTTGAGCCCGGCTCGATCATGTCGATGATCGCACGGTTTTTCATTTGGTCGGGCGCGGCGGTGAAACGCTCGTTCAGATCGAAGTACGGCCGGCTCGCCATCGCCACGATCTCGCCGGTTTTCGGGCGCATGAGGATGGCGGTGGCCTTCTCCGGGTTGTACTTCTTGACGGCCGCGTCGAGTTCGTGCTCGACGATGTTTTGCAGGCCGATGTCGATGGTCAGGTTGACGTTGTTGCCGTCGTGCGCGGCCTGTTCGAGGCCGCGGTATTCTACAAGTTCCTGGCCGGCCCGGTTGCGGGTGATGTACCGGTACCCGGGATGGCCTTCCAGGTAGCGGTTCATGCTCTTCTCGACGCCCTGGATGCCGTTGCCGTCGTAGTCCGTGAACCCGACCACGTGGCAGAGCAACGAGCCGTCGGGGTAGACGCGCGTGGAGTCGGGCTCCAGGAAAACGCCAGGCAGCTTCAGGTCCTCGGCCTGCTTCTTGAGGTCGTCGGCCGCCTGCACGGGAACCTGGTGCTTGACGACGAGGTAGCGCCGGTTCGGCGTGAACTTCTTCAAGAGATCACCCGCGGGCAGCCCGAGGGTTTTCGCCATGAGATCGGCCAACTGCCGGCGCGGATCGACGGTGAGGGTCTCGCCGTTGACAATCTGTTTGTACGGCTCCGTCCTGAGATGGCTGCCGTCCACCACGACGCGGCGCAGCGGCATGTCGCTGGCGAGCGTCTCGCCGTGCACGTCGCGGATTGCGCCGCGTTGCGCCGGGATCACCTGCTTGAGGATCTGCGTCTGGTTGGCAATGGCCGTGAACGTCTCGCCCTGGTTGATCTGGAGATATACTAACCGACCCGAGAACACCGTGAAGACAACCGCCAACGCCCCGCCGACCAACAAGGCCCGTGCTCGTGCCGTGCGCATCATGTGGCTTTAAGGGGCTGGGAACTACCGGAAGGGTGGAAAGGAAACGGGTCAACGCCGCGGCGCGGTGTCGTGCGAGACCGTCTGGTACTGGTTGCCCAAGCTGGCGTCGGCGGCAGCGCGGCGGCTGACTTCCTGCGGGCGCACGTGAGCGACGACGTGCTCGGCGATGGGCACCATCTTCAGGAAGCCGTCGTCCATCTTGCGTTGCAGCGCGGTGAAGGAGGTCAGGCTGGCGACGCGGTTTTCGAGCACGTTGTTCTGCGCGATGAGGTCGCGGAGTTCGCCTTCCATGGCGCGCCGGTGCGAGCCGAGCGTGAAGAGTTGGTTCTTGAGGTAGAGGTAGCTCAGGCCGGACACGCCCAGGAAGGCGGTGATGACCACCCAGCGCAGCAGCGCGGCAAACTGGAGGCGGTTGTTTTGACGCTTGGAGTTCGGGTTCATGGGAGCGGGTGGTTGGCGTTGCCGGGTCGGCGCGAAGGAGCGTTGATAAGGGAGGTGGTTTTACTGCGGCGAGGAAATTTTCTCCAGGGCGCGGAGCTTGGCGCTACGCGACCGTGGGTTGGCTGCCTGCTCGGCGGCGGATGCGCTGACCGCCCGGCGCGTGACGGCGCGGAAGGCATGGCGCGGGTTCGGACGCGGCGCCGGCCACTCGGGCCGGTCGAGCGTGGGGGCGGTGGTGTCGCGGGCGAAGTGCTTGCCGCGGCGGTCTTCGAGCGAGTGGAAAGTGATCACGGCCAGCCGTCCGCCCGGGTTCAGCCGCTGCGTGGCCGCTTCGAGGCCGGCGGTGACCGCGCCGAGTTCGTCGTTGACGGCTATGCGGAGCGCCTGGAACACGCGCGTGGCGGGGTGCCGCGGGCCGTGCTTCGGGATGACTGACTCGACGACCCGTGCCAGCGCGAGAGTGTCTTGGATAGGAGCACCCCGCCGAGCGCGGACGATGGCCGCAGTCACGCGAGTGGCGGCGGGCTCTTCGCCGTACTCGCGGAAGATGCGGGTGAGTTCCTCGTCGTCGGCTCCGTTGACAAGGTCGGCGGCCGAGACGCCCGCCCGCTGATCCATTCGCATGTCGAGCGGGCCGGGCTTCTGGATGCTGAAGCCGCGCTCGGGCGAGTCGAGTTGCTTCGAAGAGACGCCGAGGTCTAGCAAAACACCGTCCACTTTAGGGATGTTGAGTTGGTCCAAAACGGGGCCGAGATCACGAAAATTTGCCCGCACCAGCCTGACACTGTCGGCATCGTATCCTACTAAATGTTGTATGCAATACCCAATTGCACCCCCATCTTGGTCCAACCCAATGATTTTGGCTCCTTTTTGCAGAATGGCTGCCGCGTGCCCGCCACCGCCCACCGTACCGTCCACGATCAAGCGACCCGGTGCAGGGGCAAGGGCCCACAAAACTTCTTCGACCAGCACGGGCCGGTGGTACTCCCAAACGCCGCCGGGCGGCCTGGTGGGGGTAGTTTGGAGATCGTTGGCGTTCATCGCTCTTAGTATAGAGAGGATCACACGCGCAGACGCCTGGAATGTGCGCCGGTGCGGACACCGGCCGCCAACGGGGAACGAAAGTGAGCCAGCGCCGTCGCTTCCTGGATATCCCGGTGGTCCGCGACGCTGACGGCCCCGGCAAACGAACGCGCTGCGCATGCCAGGTGACCGGCGCGAGTCGCTGTCCAAGCTGTGCCGGCCGCGGCCGGTGACTTGGGTGGGTTGTTGGTCAACGTGGCGTCCATGGCTGATAATCAAAGACCGATCAGGCTGGCGACTTGCTGGAAAGTGGTGGTTTCGCTGGTGACGGTGCGGTCCCACCGCGCCGGGTTCCAGATCTCGAAACGGTCGAAAGTGCCGACGAGGACGAGTTCGGTCTCCAGTCCGGCTTGACGGCAAAACTCGTCTGGCAGGAGCAGGCGTCCTTGGCGATCCACCACGCAGTGCTGCGCCTGCGAAAAGAAGTGTCGCGCGAAGCGTCGTCGGTCGGGCGCGGGGATGCGGGGATCGTTGTTGATCGTCTCGTAGACCTTCTGGAACTCGGCCGGTGGCAACGCGTAGAGGAAGGCGCCGTCCGGCGACGGCATGAGGTAAAACTGTGCCTCCTCACCCTCCACCCGCCACCGTGCCGGGACCGTGACGCGATGCTTGCTGTCCAGCGAATGCCGGAACGTGCCCGCGTAGGCTTGGTGGCTGGAAGGTTCATTTGGCATGGTCTCGGCGTCTCCCACAACGCCCCACTTCCTCCCACTGTGTAGCGGCTAGAGTGCCAAGGCGTCAACGAGATACTGTAAAAAATTTGGCCGGACGCAGTTTGAGCGCCGCAAAATAGCGGAGGTCTTCATGCACAAAATGCTATTAGAAAACATTTTAACGATATGTTGTTTATCGCAAGGAAGGCTGGGCGATTGGTGTAATTAAGACGGTTTGGCGAACGAGGTCTTCGCTGTTCATCCTTTCATTTTCGTGAAAGCGGGCAGCGCAACGGCACCATCCACCCTCGAAGACTTCACGGCGAAACTATCGTTGACAGTAAATAAGTGATAAACATAGGATGATCATTTAAATGTTTGCAGTGATATTTATCAGTGACTCTAGATTTGGAGATGCTCACTGTGTCTTCTCATTAGAGTTTGCTTTGCTTTGAGCGGTCTTTTAAAGCTCGACCAACATGGACAAAGTTCGTTTGGGGGTGATTGGTCTCGGCAACATGGGGTCGGCTCATGTGGCGCAGATCAGAGCCGGATCGATCCCTGCGATAGAACTCGGTGGGGTGTGTGACAGTGTGCCCGGGCGCTTGGCGGGCTATGGTCCCGGGCTCTGCTTTGCCGACGCCGGGGCGCTCTTTGCCAGCGGCCAAATAGACGCGGTGCTCATCGCCACCCCGCACTTCTCCCACGTGCCCCTGGCGGTGGCCGCCTTCCAAGCCGGCCTGCACGTGCTCGTGGAAAAGCCGGTGGCCGTCCACAAGGCCGCCGCCGCGCAACTGCTCGCCGCCGCCGCCGCCGCGCCGCACCTCGTCTTTGCGGCCATGTTCAACCAGCGCACCGACCCGCGCTACGGGCGCCTGCGTGCTCTCCTGCAAAGCGGGGAACTCGGGGCCGTGCGGCGGATCGCCTGGACGGTGACCGACTGGTTTCGCCCCTACGCCTACTACGCGTCGGGGGGCTGGCGCGCCTCCTGGGCGGGCAAGGGCAGGGGTGTGCTCCTTAACCAGTGCCCGCACAACCTGGACCTGTGGTGGTGGCTCTTCGGCGCACCGAGCAAGGTGCGTGCGTTCTGTGCGCTAGGAAGGCACCACCCCATCGAGGTGGAAGACGAGGTCAGCGCGTTCTTGGAGTACGCGGACGGCACCACCGGCACGGGCGAGGCGCCGGGCACCAACCGGCTGGAGGTGGCGGCCGAGCGCGGCCGCGTCGTGCTGGAAGGCGGGCAGCTCTCCTACTGGCGCAACGCCCAAAGCTCCTCCGAGTTTAGCCGCACAAGCACCCAGAGCTTCGCGCGCCCGGAAGCCTGGGAGGTCAAGCTGCCCCAAGCAGAAGGCAGCGGCGGGCAGCACCACGCCGTGCTCGCCAACTTTGCCGACGCCATCCTTTCGGGCGCACCGCTGCTCGCCCCGGGCCAGGAAGGCATCCACTCGGTCGAACTCGCCAACGCCATGCTCCTTTCGTCTTTGCGGCAGGAAACCGCCGAACTGCCTCTCGACGCAGCCGCCTACGAACAAAAACTTCAGGAACTCATCGCCACTTCGACCTACGTGAAGCCCGTGCCTAGCAAGGACGCGGTCGCCTCCACAGATTTCAATCAATCCTTTGCCCGCTAGGTGCGGCTGCCTTCCTCGAAGCCGAATGAAAATCGAACAAGTAGCCCTTCAGCTTTACACCCTGCGCCACCACCTCCAGACCCCATCTGACATCGCCGCGACCCTCAAGAAAGTGGGCGGCATCGGCTACCAAGCGGTGCAAGCCAGCGGGTTGGGACCGATCTCCGAGGCCGAACTCCTCTCCATCCTGAACGGCGAGGGCCTGACCTTGTGCGCCACGCACGAGCCAAGCGACACGATCCTCAAAGAGCCCCAGGCCGTCGTCGAGCGACTCAAGAAGCTGAACTGCACCTACACCGCTTATCCTTACCCGAGCGGGATCAACTTCGCCGACGAAGCCCGGGTGCGCCAGCTTGCCGAGCACCTCGAAACGGCCGGCAAGGTCCTTCAGGAAGCCGGTCAGATGTTGACCTACCACAACCACGCTATCGAGTTCGTGCGTTTAGGCGAGACGACGTTCCTCGACTTCCTCTACGCGAACACGAGCCCGGACTACCTCCAGGCTGAGATCGACACCTACTGGGTCCAGTACGGCGGGGGTGACCCGGTCGCCTGGTGCGAGAAGCTGGCCGGCCGGCTGCCGCTCTTGCACCTGAAGGACTACGCCTTCACCACCGACAACCAGCCGACGTACGCCGAGATCGGTGCGGGCAACCTTGACTGGAAGAAAATCATCGCCGCGGCGGAGGGCAGCGGCTGCCGATGGTTCATCGTGGAGCAGGACACCTGCCCGGGCGACCCGTTCGACTCCGTGACGAAGTCCTACCGGTACATCGCCGAAAACCTCTGCGCATAGAAAGCCCGCCGGCCTTGAGCGTCGCGCCCAAACTTGCCAGCCAGGTCGGCGCGACCGTCCAGCGTGCCGTCGCCGCCACCCCGGCGCACGACATCCACACGCACCTGTACGCGCCAGCGTTCGGCCGCCGGCTGCGGTGGGGAGTGGACGAGTTGCTGACGTTTCACTCGCTGGTGGCGGAGGGGTTCCGCCATTGGGAGATGCCGTACGAGCGATTCTGGGAACTCGACCGGCCGACGCAGGCCGAGTTAATCTGGACGACGCTCTTCGTCCAACGCTCGCCGGTGTCGGAAGCGTGCCGGCACGTTCTGACCGCGCTGCATGCGCTCGGGGTGGACCTGAAAAACCGCGACCTCGCCGCCGTGCGCCGTTGGTACGCGTCGCACCACGTCGACGGGCTGCTGCTGCGGGTGATGGACTTGGCGGGCGTGCGGATGATCTGCATGGCTGTCTCGCCCTTCGACGACGAGGAGCGCGCCGTGTGGGAACGCGGCGCCGCGCCGGACCGACGGTTCACGACGGCGTTGCGCATCGACGATCTCCTGCACGACTGGCCGGCGGCGGCACGGGCGCTCGACGGCTGGGGTTACCGGACGGACGGCAGCCTCTCGCCGGCGACGTTCGCGGCCGTGCGAGAGTTTTTGGCCGATTGGTCGCGGCGGGTGAACCCCCTTTATCTATTTGCCGCGATGCTGCCGGAGTTCGACTACCCGGGCAACACGGCGGCCGCGCGCCTGCTCGACGGAGCGGTGCTGCCACATTGCGCGGAGACCAACCCGCCGCTCGCGCTCCTCCCCCGCGTGCGGCGCGCGGTCAACCCGGCCTTGCACGACGCGGGCGACACGGCCGAGCGGGTGAACCTCGCCGCGTACGAACGCCTCCTCGGCAGCCACCCGCAGCACAAATTTCTTCTGACGGTGCTGGCACGTGAAAACCAGCACGAGGTCTGCGTGCTCGCGCGCAAGTTCCGTAATCTGCACGTCTTCGGCTGTTCCTGGTTGGCGGGCGTGCCGTCCCTGATGGAAGAAGCCGCCCGGCTGCGCGTCGAACTGCTCGGCCTGAGCATGACGCCGCACCATTCCAACGCCCGCGTGCTAGAACACCTCGTTCCCCGCTGGCGCGACGCCCGGCGGGTGGTCGCCGACGTGCTCCGAGGCAAGTACCTCGCGCTGGCGGGAGCCGGCTGGGAGGTCAGCGAGGCGGAGGTGGCGCGTGACGTGGAGGCACTCTTCGGCGGCGCGTTCGAGGCGTTTTTGCAGCGGACGCTGTGAAAGGGGGCGGGGATGTGCCATCGTCCCGGTCACCAGCCATGACCCAGGAACCGTTTCTTCAGGAATTGTTCGCCGAGCGCATCGGCGGCAACCGCTTCGGCAAGGACACCGCCGTCTACAAGTTCGAGAAGATCAAGCGCGCCAAACGCGCCGCGCAGGCGGCCAACCCGGGGCTGGAACTCTTCGACCTTGGCGTCGGCGAGCCCGACGAGATGGCGTTCCCGGCCGTGGTGGACACGCTCGCCGCAGAGGCGCGCAAGCCCGAGAACCGCGGCTACTCCGACAACGGCGGCGAACCCCTCAAGCGCGCGGCCGCCCGCTACCTGCGCGACCGGTGCGGGGTGGAGGTGGACGCCGACTCGCAGGTGATCCACTCCATCGGCAGCAAGCCCGCCTTGGCGATGCTGGCGGCGGCGCTCATCAACCCGGGTGACGTGGCGCTGATGACCGTGCCGGGCTACCCGGTCTTCGGCACGCACACGCGGTACTACGGCGGGCAGGTCCACCCGCTGCCGCTGACGCCGGAGAACGGTTTTCTGCCGGATCTCGACGCGGTCCCGGCCGACGTTTTGGCGCGTGCGAAGGTGCTGGTCCTCAACTACCCGAACAACCCGACGGGTGCGAGCGCGACGCCCGAGTTCTTCGCGCGGGTGGTGGCGTTCGCCAAAGAGCACCGCATCGCCGTGATCCATGATTTCGCGTACGCGGCGCTGGTCTTCGAGGGGAAGCCGCTGAGTTTCCTGGCGACGCCGGGTGCCATGGACGTGGGCGTCGAACTGCACTCGACGAGCAAGAACTTCAACATGACCGGCTGGCGGTGCGGGTTCGTGGCGGGCAACGAACGGCTCGTCAAAGCGTACGGTGCGGTGAAGGACAACACGGACTCCGGGCAGTTTTTGGCGATCCAGAACGCGAGCGCGTACGCGTTCGACCACCCGGAGATCACGGCCGAGATCGCCGCCAAATATTCCCGGCGCATGGATCTGCTCGTGCCCACGTTGCAGCGGCTGGGCTTCGCGGTGGAAAAACCGCGCGGCAGCTTCTTTCTGTACGTGCCCGCGCCGAGGAGCGCACGGGGTGCGGACGGGCAGGAAATCACCTTCGAGTCCGCCGAGGCGTGCGCGCAGTGGATGATCACCGAGCACCTCGTCTCCACGGTGCCGTGGGATGACGCGGGCGCGTACCTGCGCTTCAGCGTGACTTTCCAGGCTCCCGGCGGCGAGGCGTCCGAACGCCGCGTCGTCGAGGAACTCGAACGCCGTTTGGCACGCTTCATCTATTCCTGGTAGACTCGGCATCCGCCGTACCGGCCATGTCAGCCCGACCGTTCGACGATTCGCCGCTGCCCGAGGAACACGGGCCGGTGGTCACAGGTCCGCAACGGCGCGCGTGCCTGTTGGTGAACCCTGCCTCCGGGGCGAAGCAAGGCCGCGACCTCTCCGCGCAGACTCCGAACATCTGGGCGGCACTCCGGGCGGCGGGGATTTGGGCGGAGATCATCGAAACGAAGCCCGACGAACCGCCCGGCGACGTGGCCAAGCGGGCGGCGGAGGCAGGCTATTCACTGGTGATCGCCGCCGGTGGCGACGGCACGGTCGGCGCGACGGCCAAGGGACTCGTCGGGACTGATTGCCCACTGGGCATCCTGCCGGTGGGCACGTACAACAACTTCGCGCGGGCACTCCGTCTGCCCGAGGATCTGGAAGGAGCCTGCCGTGTGCTCGCGCGCGGTCGGGTGCGGCGCATCGACGTAGGCGTCGCCAACGACGAGCACTATTTTCTGGAAGCCGCCGGGGTCGGCATCGACGCGGAGTTGTTCCCCTTGGGCGAGGAGATCAAGTCCGGCAACTGGACGCGTTTGTGGCAGGCGGTCCGACTCGCCTACCAGGCGGAACCCACGCGGATCAACCTGAAGCTCGACCTCCCATTGTCCGACGCGTACCTCGACGGCAACCGTCCTTCCGCCGGCCGCGCGGCCGGGCCGTACGCGGCTGATCACCGCCGCACGCTGGACTTCTCGGCTTTCATGCTCATCGTCGCCAACGGTCGGTACTACGGGAGCGGGTTCACGGTCGCGCCCAATGCAGTGATGGACGACGGGCTTTTCAACATCCGGCTTTTCCGCAACTTCAGTAAGCGCGAACTGCTGCGCCACTTCTGGTCCATCAGCCGACGGCGCTACGCGTACAGCCCGAAGATCGACACGTTCACGGCCAGCGAGATCAATATCACCGCGGCGGCAGACCTGCCGTTTCACGTCGACGGCTACGCGGTCGGACGGCTGCCGCTGCGCCTGCGGGCGCTGCGGCGGGCGCTGAAGGTGGTGGCCTAAGAATCCGGCAACCGTCAGGTGCCGTAGACGCCCTTTTCTCCGTAGGAGCCGTAATACCGGCCGGAGTAATAGTAATAGGTGCCCAAGCCGGATGGCAGGAAGTTGAGCACCACGCCGACGGGTTGGCAGTCGATGTCCGCCAGAGCCTTGATCGCCCGCGCGAACGCCTTGCGCGGGGTTTTGAAGGAACGCAGCACCAAGCACGTCACGTCCACGTGCGGGGCGAGCAGCAGCGAGTCGCTGACGGCCAGGGCAGGGGCCGTGTCGATGACGACGCGATCGAAGGTCAGCAGCGCCTCGGCCAGCACCTCGCGCATCCGGGTCGTGGCGAGGATCTCGGCCGGGTTCGCCACGCGCCCGCCGGCGGAGAGGATCGACAGATCGGACACCTCCGTGCCGATGATGGCGTCGGCGAGTTCCACCTTGCCGAGCAGCACCTCGGACAGACCCGGTTGGCGGTTCTCGTTGAAAAACACGCGCGAAACCATCGGCCGCCGCAGGTCGGCGTCGATCAGGAGCGTCTTGAATCCCTGCTGGCAGAGGGTGGCCGCGAAATTCGTGCTGCAAAACGTCTTGCCCTCGGCCGGCTGCGCGCTGGTAAACAGGAACGAGCGACGCTCCTCCGTGTGCGAAGCCAGGGCCAGAGAAGTCCGCAACGAACGGAAGCCTTCAGCCACCACGCCCTCGCGCTCGGTGACGACATCAAGCACCTGGTTCCGACGGTGGAGCCGCTTCGGGATGGCGCTGACGACCGGCAGCCCGGCGATGTCCTCCGCTTGGTCCACCGTTTTGACCGAACGGTCGAGGAAGTGCAGGGCGAGGGCGATGCCGAGTCCCGCCGCGATCCCACCGAGCACGCCGAGCAGAGAAACTTTGACCGCGCTCGCCCGCAGGGCCGCCGCCCCGACGGCGCGTTCGTGGACGCGCACCTGCGAATCGGTCAAACCCCGGGTCACGTCGATTTCCGCCAAACGAGTGACGATGTTGTTGTGCATCGCCGTGTTGGTGTCCAAGGCGCGTTTGAGGTCGTTGTACTCGACGGATTTCCCCGTGTAGGAAACCAATTGTCCCTGCTGCACTTCCTTGGCCTTGGTCAGTTCGTCGTGCTGCGCCTGGATACGGTCCTTCTCGCCGCGCAGGAGTGTCACCACGTCCTGCAAGAGCTGGTTGCGGTTGCGGCGCAGGGTGTCGATGCCCGTTTGCGCGGCGATGTAGAGAGGATGTTTGGAACGGTAGGTCTGCTTGAGCAGGGTGAACTGCCGCTCGGACTCGGCGAGCGCCTGATTGACTTCGACCACCCGCGGCTGTGCGGCCACGCTGGGCAGGCGCAGGAGTGCTTCCGCGTCGTTGGGCGTGGCGCTGGCCTCCTTCAGGTCGGTGTCGAGCTGGACGAGACGGTTGTCGAGGTCGTTGAGGTTCTTGATAATCTCGGCCATCTTGGCCTCGACGCCCTGTTCCAGATGTTCGAGCGAGGTGGAACGCTCGCGCTCGCGGAAACCCTGCATGGCCTCCTCCGAGCGGCGGACCTCCTTGCGCAGGCGAACCTCCTCGTCGAGCAGGAACTGGTTGGCGGCCTTGTTGGCCTCGGCGCGGCGGTCCACGCCGTAGCGCAGATATTCTTCCGCGTAGGCGTTGGCGAGTTCGGTGGCGAGGGTGTTGTCGGCCTGGGTGACGAAGATGTCGATGAGCCGCGTGCGCGGTCGGTAGCTCGCCACCACGGACTGCGCGAGGTACGCCGCGGCGTCGTCGGCGGTGAATTCACCCGTGGGTTTTTCCAGCAGACCGCGCAAGAAGCGCGGGTCTTTCTGGAGGTTGAGCCGTGTAGCGACGCGCTGCGCGAACGGGTAGGAGCGGATCAGGTCCACGACCGTGTTGATCATGTCCAGGCTGAGGATCTGCTCCTGGCCGACGCCCTGGACCTTATCGAGCACGCGGGACTGCTCCTGCTCGATGAACAACACCGAGCGCGCCTGGAACTGCTGACGCTGGTTGAGCAAAAAGGCCGCGGCACCCATCGCGCCGAGCACCAGGCAGAGCACGACGATCCATAGCCTTTCGCGCACGGCGTGGAAGCACGCCTGCCAGTCGATGCCATGTTGGGAGCCCGGGGCAAGATCGTCGTTCATGGGCGTGGCGTCACTGTCCATAGAAGGTCGGTGCGATGATCAGAGTGCGCCAGCAGCGAACGTGCCGGCCTCGCCAAGTCGCAGGGGCGCGGCGCTTCCCGCGTTCACAGCCAAGTTTCCCCCACGGTAACCACGTCACCGGGCTGCATTTCAAACGTCTTGCCCTGCTGGGTCGTGAGTTTCTTGGTGTTGACCTTGAACGTCTCGTCGGCGCCCCGGGCCGTGCGCTTGACCGACACCGAGTTCTTGTCGGCGATCCGGGTAAACCCGCCGGCCATGCCGATGGCCTCCATCAACCCGAGGTGCTCACCGCCAGGCATGACGTAGGTGCCCGGTGTGTTGACTTGGCCGAGGATCGTGAACTTACGCTGCGCGTAGCTGACGACGTTGAGGTACACCTGCGGCTCGACGAGGTAATCCGCGTTGTAGCGCCGGCGGATCACCTCTCGGGCGTCACGCAGGGTCAGCCCGCCGATCTTGACCTCGCCGATGAGCGGGAACTGCACCGAGCCGTCGCCGGCGATGCGCGCCTGCGTCGTCAGGTCGGGCTGATGGAAGACGGACATCTCCACGGCGTCGGCCGAGGCCAGGATGTAGTCGCCGCTGGCCGCCGTGGTGTTGGCGGCAGGAGAAGCGGGGTTCGACGGCGCGGCGGACGAGGAGGAAGAGGAAGCGATGGGATCCGGCGCGGCGGGGGCTGGTGACCCCGGTGCGGAGCGCACCACCGGGG
>CAXUIU010000005.1:0-16368 GCA_964250955.1 uncultured Chthoniobacterales bacterium
TCCTCCTCCTCGTTGGCGGCCTCGCCGCCGTTGGCTTGTTTTTGCTGTTCCGTGCGGCTTTGTCCGCGCCTGAAGCGACCGAAGATGAACATGGCTTCCATCTAGCCTCGCAGAAGGAAGCCAGCGTCCAACCGCCGCCGGTCTTTGTGGACACGGCGGATTTGGCCTTTTTCCGCCGCTGAGTTCCCGCGGGGACAGGACCAGTGGAACGGCCGGCAGACCGCCGCTTACCGTCGAGCCACACGCAGTCGCATGAACCGTGCTCGCGCCTGCGAAAGTGGCACCCCGTCGCGGTAAGTCACCGTCTCGGTGCCGTCTCCATTGTCGATGGGCGCAGCCGCCAGCATGCCGCCGGGCACCCACCCAGCATCCCCGGCTAGCGAACTGGTGACCTCCACGCTGTATTGCAGATCGACCGCCGCGAGCCACTGCCGGAACGTCAACGTCAGGTAAGCAGCGCCATCAACGGACCGCACCGCCACTTGCGGCTGGTAAGCAATTGCGTCCGGGTCCTTTGCGCTGACTCCGAAGGCGTATCTTTGCAGGTTGCACATCGCTCCGTTGGCGTTGTCGTCCAACGCCCCGGACACGGTCGGGTCAGCCAGTTGTGCGGCGGTGAAGTTGACCTCCTGCCAGTCGTTGAAAGTCGTCGGCGTGGACGGAGCGGGCTGGGTGACCTGCGCGCGGAAATCGACCGCGTCGAAGTTGATGTCGTCCGCCGGGCCGGGCGTCACCACGAAGTCCACGGCGCTGCCTGCCCGGAGCGTCACGCCCACGTCGAAGCTCGCGCTGCCCGGCGCGCTCGGTCCTCCGACCAAGCTGGAGAACACCTCGACGCCATCGACCAGGATTTTCACGCCGGTGCCGTCGCCGCTGGTGGAGGTGGCCCCGACCGTGCCCGTCACCCGCGCGGGTCCGGCGGCGTTGCTCTGCCAGCGGCGGATGCTCCACACGGGACGCCCGCTGCTGTCGCTGGGGCTTTGCCCGTACGAACCGACCGTCGCCCACGGAAAGTCGCACTGCCATTGATAGCCCCACGAGGTGCGCGCATACCCCATCGGCTGGAAATCGACGGGCGCGTACTTGGCGGTGTCTCCCACGTGGTAGTAGCCGTAGGACCAGGTGCCCGGGGTGGTTCCCTGGGTTCCGCTGAAACTGGCCACGCTGTCGGCCAGCAGGAGGTCGCGGCCGGTCTCGTGGATGTTGTCCACCGGACCGAGCAGGTAGACCGGGGTGTTGTCCACGGTCAGGGACACCGCGCCGTCCTGCGGCTGGAGCGTGCGGGCGTTGCCCATCAGGTCGACCAGGGTCAGGGGCTGGCTCGTCATCAGGATCAACCGGGAAGGCGAGGTGTCGGTGGACCACAACACGCGCAGGGGCGTGCCGCCCTTGTCGAAGAGGTAGGCGCGGGTGCGCAGATCGGTCGCCTCGCGCCGCACGAACTGCGCGTGGTAGAGCATCTGGATCAGGTTGGCGTAGGTGGGGTAAGCCGAGGTCGGGACGTAGCGGCCCAGGGGATCAGTGTCCGAGCGGAGCAAGCCCGTCACGAAGCCGTTGTAATCGCGCATCAGATACCAATGGATGCGCTCGACGCCGCTCGCCCGCAGGACGGTGAGCAGGCGCACCAGGTAGCATGACATCTGCGGCCGGCCCGGCACGTCGGGACCGCTCAGGCCGCATTCGGTGGCCCAGATGGGCTTGGGACCGTTGCCGTGGTTGTAGCGGGCCATGAGGGCTTGGAGGTCACTCATGTCCGTGGCCGCGTCCTCGGGCTTGCCCACGTACGGGTGGGTGACCACCACGTCCATGGAGTCGAGCGCCCCGGCCTGGAACAAATCCTCAAACCACGGCAGAGGGGTCAGGACCGCCGCACCACCCGCCACGCGCACCCCGGGGTGCTGCGCTTTGACGAGGCTGTAGGCGCTTTGCAGCATCTGGGTGTAGTAGGCCGGGCGGTTCTGCGCGGCGGGGCCGTCGCACCAGCCGCCGTTGTATTCGTTCCAGACTTCCACGGTCTGGATCTGCGTGGGGTAGTGGTCCAGCAGCGCGCCGGCGTACCGGGCGAACCCTTGGCGGCCGGCGTCGGTGTAGGGGGTCCAAGCCGTGTCGGCGTTGGCGGGGTCGTGGTCGTAAACCTTGTTGTCGAAGGTTAATTCCGTGAGCGGCACGAGGCCGTTGGCGGCGGCGGCGGCCATGTAAGGGGCGTAGCCGTCGAAGGTGTACTGGCCGGGCTTGGTTTCGATCTGCGCCCAGTATTGTTCGTCGCGGATGTGCCGCAGCCCGGCGCGGGCGATGAGCGGCATGAGGTCCGTGTTCCAGCCTTGGGCGAAGTGGGTCATCACGCCGAAGGGCGAGTCGTCCATCCCCGTCACGTCGACCGGGGCCAGCACCGCGAAGGTGGTGTCCGCTTGGGCGACCGTCTGGCCGGCGCGTTGCGCGTCCACGTGCAGCTCGAAGTATCCCAGCGAGTGGCCCGCCGGCGCGGGGTGGATGATCACCGGTCCCGCCGGGCTGCCGTTGGCCGCGGCACCGGAACGTTTCGACCGCCCGCCCACCGCCGTGGAACGGGTCGGCGACGTATGGTCCGCACCGGCCGCAACCCCCTGCTGGCCCGAGGCTACCACGTTGCCGTAGAAATCCCGCACGGTCCAGTTCACCGTGTCGGCCGTGGTCGTCACGGGAATCGTGACCTCTTCGCTTTGCGAAAAGACGTTGCCGAGCTGCGATTGCCCCAGGGTCACGGTGTCATCGGCGGTCGCCTTCCAAGGGAGAGCCAAGCAGCCTGCCAAAACCAGCAGACGAACGATCCCTGTGCGCACAAGGGGCGCCGGGTGAGATGAAGCCGTGTGGAAGCCAGACGCGGTCATGGGACAAGGAAGAAGCACAGGTAATTCCGTGTGGAATCAGCAGCCGGTGTTCCTCCCCGTCCAAAATGCGAGGTATTTCTCCAAACGAAGACAAATGCCTCAAATTTGATTTATCAAATAAGAGAAGGTAGGCGAGGCAACCTATAGTTGCTCAACTCATGTAGATGGCGATCAACCGCTCGCAAGCCTTGTGGACGTCAAAAAAATCGAGTGCTGTTTGCCGGTGGTTGTTCGCCGTCGTGGGAGAGTTGTCGGCCCAACGGATGACGGCCGCTTCCAGGCCAGCAGGGTCCTCTGGTTGTACCCAGCTCACGTCGTCGAACGGGTAGTTCTTCAGATCGTTGTTCCCCGGACAATCCGACAGGATCAAGGGCAACCCGCTCGCCACCGCTTCCAACGTCGCCAGGGCGAATCCCTCGTAGCGCGAGGGCAGGACAAAAGCATCCAGCGCCCGGTAGAACTCCGCCGGGTTGTCGCTGGCCTCCCGTCGGTGCAAGCGCGTCCGAACCCCGGCCGGAGCGGCGGCGACCAACGCGTCCACCTGCGGCGACAACTCACCGCGTCCCAGATGCGCGAAGTGCAGCGCGGGCCGCGCCGCCAGCGCGCCGAGTAGGGCCCGATAGAGGGTTAGCGGGTCTTTCTGCTCGCTGTAGCGCGCGACCGTGCCGAGCAGAGGAACGTCGGCGGGTAACCCGAAGCTCGCCCGTGCGGTGTTCTTCGCCGCCAGATCAGCCGCGGGCTGGAAACGCTCGCAATCCACCCCGCCGATCAGCACAATCTGACGCCCGGCGGCCAACCCCAACGCCGTCCGGGCGTACTCCGCCTCGCTGAAAGAGACGTTGATCGTCGTGCCGATCCGGCCGAAGACGCGCTCGATCCCCTGGAAGACTCGCCGCTTGGCGCTGGGCCGGCCGTACATCTGGTAATAGGCGTGCGGGGTGTAGAGCAGCTTCGCCTTGACCCCGAGCAGGGCCAGCGCGCGCACGAGCACGCCCGCCTTGGAACTGTGCCCGTGGATCACGTCGGGCTTCTCGGCGCGTACGAACCGGAGCAGTTGCGCCACGGCGCGCAGGTCGCCTGGGGCCGGCATGTTGTTGACGCGCAGGTCCAGCGTCGGCACGCCGCGAGCGCGCAGGAACGCCACGGTCTCGTGGAGGCCGGCGCTGCCGCGCAGGCTGGAGTAGGCAACCTGCAAAGCGACCTCGGGCTGCTCGACGAGTTGCCGCGCCAGTCCTTCCACGTACCGGAACACCCCGTCCACACCCGGCTCGAAGACCAGCATGACGCGCCGCCGGGCCGGGCGGGTTTTTGCCGGCGAGTCCGCCGCGTCGGTTGGCGTTGTGACGTTCATCGGGAAAGTTCCACGGGTTCAGTCCTCGCCGTCACTCCCGGCGTGGGGAGCATCTGTGCGTAAACCTGACGCAACCTGTCCAGGTGCGCAGCCATCGTCCAGGGAGCCGACCAATACCAATCGTACGCCGCCCGTCCCAGTCTGGCAGCGAAGGCCGGATCGGCCAGTCGTTCCATCTGCGCCGCCAGCGCCCCGACCGAGCCGTGCGCGAAGTGCAGTCCGCATTCCTCCGCCCGGATGAACCGGCTGGCCGCGGAGGTATCCGCCACGATGGCAGGCAAACCTTGGGCCGCCGCTTCCACGACAACCAGCCCCAGCGTTTCGTACCAGACCGAGGGGAACACCAGGGCGCGAGCCCGGCGCATCCAGTCGGCCGCCGCCGCGGCGTCGAGCCAGCCGGTCCAGGTGTGTTCGGGAAAGTCGCGCTGGAGTTCGGCGCGCAGTTCGCCGTCGCCCACGAACACCGCCGGCACGCCCAACCGCCGCGCTGCTTCCGCCAGCAGCCGCGGGCCTTTTTCCGGCACCAGTCGTCCGACGAACAGAAAAGGCGCGTGTTCCCCCACCCGGGCCGGTCCCCGGTCCTCGCACTCGCAGGGACAAGGGATCACGTCGATGGCCGCGCTCGCCGGCAGGTGCGGTCGGATGATCTCGGCGCTGAAATCCGACACGGCGATGAACCGGTCCGCGCGGCGCGAGACTTTCCACCAGGCGTTTTGTGCCCAGGTGCGGGCAGTGCGCCAGACCTTGTGCAACTCACTGCGCCGGTCGCAACGGCAGCCCAGGCACGAGAGCGAGAGCGGCGTGCGGTGGCAGAGTTCCAGTTTGGGATAGACGAAAAATCCCCCGTTGGGACAGGTGATGAAGAAATCGTGCAGCGTCACGGCCAGGGGGAACCCGGCGTCCATGGCGGCGGCCAGCACCGCGGGCGAAAGCGCCTTGGACCACTGGTGCGCGTGAACGACGGTGCGCGCCGGGTCCTTCCCGGCCAGGAGTTGCCGCAGCGCCCGCACGGCCGGACGGTTGTTGACCCCGCGCATAAACGCGCGCAAACGTTGCGGGTCCTTGACGATCTCCGCTTGGGCCAGGCAGTGCACGGTGAGGTTCGGGATGCCGAGCAGGGATGGATCGGGCGGACCACAGGCGCTAAAGATCGTGACCGGCGTGCCGCCCCGCGCCATTTCGCGCGCCTGGTTGAGCGCGACCACCGCCGCGCCGCCGTTGAACACGGCGAAATCGCTCAGGATCACGAGTTCAAACCCGGCGGGCAGATTGGCGACGGTGGGCAGCATCCGGTCAGGAGAGCTTTTCCTTAGCAGCGCGGCCACCGCCGTTTTGCAGCACGTCGAGGCTGCGCGCGAAGCCGACCGCCCGCAGCCGGCCGAGGTAGCGCGGCAGGTTCGACAAACGGTAGCGCACCCGCGCGAGCCGCTTCTGGAGCGCCGGGACGGGCGTGGGAAAATGCACGCGGGTGACCTCGTCGAGTTGTTCACGCAACGACGAAACCTCCCCGGAGATCTGCCCCGGCCGGATGCGGAAACTCCCGACCGGGAGCGGGTAATACCGGAACGGAAAACCCGCTGCCAGCGCCCGTGCCCAGAACTCCAGGTCCGCGCACACCCGGTAGCGCAGGTCGTAGTGATGGAGCGCGCGCACCACTTCCGCCCCGAAGATCATGCCCTGTTGTCCCGTCGGGCTGATGCCGGTTTGCAGCAGCGCGGGCAGGTAGGCCGGGTTGCGTTCGACCGTCATGGTGCCCAGCGACTTGCCGGCGGCGTCGACCGTCTCGATATCGCCGTAAGCCACGGTGCGCAGATCTCCCCCTGCGCAGTGCCGCCGCACGAGGTCGGCGAAGCCGGGGGTGAGAAGGTCGTCGTCGTTGATATAGGTGTACCACTCCCACGGGTCGCCGCTGGCGGAGGCGTCGAGACCGGCGTTGAGCGCGCCGTAGAGCCCACCGCTCTTGCCCGCATCGACGACCGTTTCGCAGGCGGGAAAACGTGCGGCCAGTTCCGACCGTCGATTCTCGGGACAGACCAGGATGTGACGGACGCGCAAGCCGAGTGCCTGCACGGCCCGGACGGATTCGTCCAGGTATTCCGACGTGCCCAGCGTGGGCGTGAGGATGAGGAGGCGAGGCGAGATGTTCAAGGATGGAAGCCAGCAGCGACGGCAGGGCGTTCGACCATGGGCGGTAGGGACAGAGGCGTTTCGGTGCGGCCGTGGTCGCGTAACCAGAGGCGTTGTCGGCACGCGCTCAGCAACCGTCGTCCCGTTCCGCAAACCGGAGTCGGCACGGTACGCAGGACCTGCGGCACTCGGGTGGTGTGGATCGGACCAGTTAGGTAGGAGGTGAGGAAGTGGCGCGAGAAGCCCGCGAAGTGGAGCACGGCCGCCCTCCGCGTCGTGGCGGCACGGGCGTTGGTCGGATGGACGACCAAGCACCCCCGCGGGTCGATCCAGGCGCAGCCGGCGCGGGCCGCCAGCGCGGCGTAGATCGTTTGTTCCGACCAGAACCGGAACCCGTCGAAGAGGCCGGTCTCGGCGTCGAGCCGCAAGAGCCACTCGACGTAATCCAGATCGAGCACCGCCGGGTCCAAACTCATCAACCCGGCGCAGAAACGGCTGGCGAGCCGGATGCCCTTCCTTTGCAACAAGGGCCAGCGCGACAGGCGCACGGCGTAGGATTCCTGCAAATCCTGCATCACGACGAAAGCGGCTCCCCCGCCCTGGAAGAACTCCGGGCAATCGACCGGGCGGGTCCAGAGCACGTCGGTGTCGGCGTAGACGGCCCGGCCGGACGAGAGCAGCGGCACGTCAAAAAGCTTGGGGCCGAAGAGATTTTCCCGGCGGAACCTGGAGCAGAACGGATAGCCGCGCAGACGCTCGGCGACCTGTTGCGCCCCAGCCTGCGGGCTCACGAAGACACACGGCGCGCCGAGGTGTTCCTCCAGGCGCTGGCGGTCGCCGTCGCCGAGGCTGCCGTCGTCGTGCAAGGCGAAGTGGACCGGTGCGGGTGCCGCCGCCGCGAGGCTCGGCAGGCAGCGCAGCGCGACCTCGACCTGCCGCGCGCCGATGAGCGAGTGCACGGTGACGACCGGCGTCATGACACCGCCTCCTTTTCCCGTAGTGGACTGCTCGTTTCGAGAACAGGGAGCGTTGCCGTTGCCTCGCGCGGCGACAGGCAGGCCAAGTGCCGGTGCAAAACCGGCAGCAGCCGGGCGGATGAGGAAACTGTTTCGGCACGGGCAGGGCCGTTCGCACCGAGCGCGCGCCGGCAAGTCTCGTCTTGGACGAGCCGAGTAAGTTCGGCGGCCAGTGCTGCGGCATCGCCCGGCGCGACCAGCCGCCCACAGGTGGCGTCCACGATCTCGCGGGTGCCACCCGAGTCACTCGCCACCACAGGCACACCCGCAAAGAGGGCTTCGACGACGTTGATCCCGAAAGGCTCGGGCGTCAGGTTCGGCTGGCAGAAGATGTCCGCGGCGGCGAGCAGGTCGGGCACATCGCTGCGCTCACCGCCAAAAGTAACCCTCCCTTGGATACCGAGCGCTTTGGTTTGCTCGACCAAGCTTTGCAGAAAAGCCCGTTGTTCCTCGTCGTGTGGCCCACCGATGATCCAGCAGCGCCACTCCAGCGTCGTCGGCAGATGAGACAACGCCTTCAGTAGCACGCGGTGTCCCTTCCATTCTGCCACGCGGCTGGGAAGAATTACGACCACGGCCTCCGCCGACGCGCCAAGCTCCGCCCGCAAAGCGGCGCGACGCTCGCGGGGATCACGGCCCACACCGGCCGCCACCGGTCGCAGCACAGGACAATACAGGACGACGTGGGGCGGCGGCTGGGCGAACATCCGCGGCAGGCTGGCCGCCGTGTACGCGCTGTTGCAAATCACCAGTTGGGGCCGGGTCTTCCCGGCGACGAACTCGGTTAAGTTTTTGTTCCTAACCTTCGTGTCACCGTGCATCCACAGGACGACCGGCACGCCGAGACCCATCACCCCGCGTCCCAACACCGCGAGGGCCGAAGAACCGTGGCAGACCACGGCGTCGAAATGCTCGCGTCGCAAAAGCCCGCGCAGCCGCGCCACCGCACGAAGCGCCTGCCATGGCCGCCGCCACCCCGCTGGCCCCAGGATTTCCACCCGCGCCCCGGCCGCGGAAAGCTCTGTCGCCAGGCGATGCCGGTAGCCCAGGCCGAAGACGGGCTCCATCTCCGGACACTCCGCGCGGGCGGCACCGAGGCAAGACAACATCCGTTCCAGCCCGCCGTAGTCCCGGCCGCTGTGCAGGTGCAGGACGCGGAGCATGTCCTTTTTCTTCCGCGTCTTCCTGTTCTTCCTTTGTCCGAGCCAAGGTCCCCGGTGGATCATCGCCAGTTCGGCGGCCCCGCGCAGGCCGCGTAAGTTACCCAAGAGGGTATCCAGGGTCAGCAGGGCAGTCAGGCGGGAGTCGGCATCCCGCCACCCACGCCAGCCGTGCCGACCCAGCCAGTAGACCCGACGCGCGAGCAACAGGGCGTACTCTCCCAGCCAGCGGAGCCAAGTGTCCGCCCGCGAGAAACCCAGCAACACCGGGTCAGCGGCGGCGAACCCCCGGTGGAGTGCGCGCAGGTGGGCCACCGTCAACCGCCCGGCACCGATGACGTGCCGCAAGCGGCAGGCGGGTTCGTACCATGCTTCCCAGCCCGCGCGAACAATGCGCATGACGATCTCCGTGTCGTCGCCCGCCATGGTGCCTGCTCCGACACGGCCCACGTTGACCTGCCAGTCGAGCCAGCCCGCGTCCTGCAAGGCTTCCCGGCGGCAAACCAGCCCTGCCCCGCGCAGACTCCAGCGGTCGTCACCCGTCAGACGTTGCGCGCCTCCCGGCAGGACCGTGGCGGCGTAGGCATAGGCCCGCTTGGCTACCGCGGGTGGCGGCGGGGTTTCGTACGCCAGTTCGACGATTCCGCCGAACACACCGCAATCCGGGCGCGCCGCGAGGAAGCGCAACGCCGCGCCGACCCACGACGGGTCGAGCAGATTGTCGTCGTCCACGAAGGCCACCCAGCCGCCCCGGCTCGCGCGCACCCCGCGCACCCGGGCGTGCGCCTGCCCGGGAACCGGTTCGCTGACCTCCCGGACAGTCCCCTGCGCGGCGGCAACCACCGCCGAGGTGTTGTCCGTGCAGCGGTTGTTGACCACGACCGTTTCAAACGTCGCCGGGTCGGCATCCTGCGCCGCGATGCACCTCAACACGGCCGCCAAGCTGTCCGCGTGGTTGTACGTGCAGACGACGAGGCTCAGCGTCGGACTCACCGCACTCCTTTCCCGGCCGCCCGTTCCCGGCTCAGCAGCAACAGCAAGCCCACGGTGGCCGCGATGTCCACCCGCGCCGCGCCGGAAAACGGCGTGAAGAGCAGGTTCAGCCCGCCCGAGAGCACCACGAAGAACATCACCGGCGTCGTCCGGCCCCAAGGCCGCACCAGCGCGAGGTAATACAAACCCCAGATCAGGAACACGCCGTAAGCGGCGAAGAAACAGCCGCCCAGCAACCCGCCTTCGGCCAACCCGACGAGGATTTGCGAATGAATGGCCATGGACTCTGCGTCGTCGTCGCCGAAGCCACCGACGCCGAGTTCCTTGGCGTTTTCGGCGCGGATCTCGATGAAGCGGTACATCACGTTGGACTTGCTGAACCACGAGCCCTGACCGATCAGCGGCGACTGGAAGAACCCCTCGCCCGCCGCACTGAGCATGGCGGTGCGCTCGGCGTCGGAGCGTTTGGAGCGTTCGGAACCTTCCCCGACCAATTGGCCCTTGAACATGACCAGTCCGAGCGCCGCCGCCAACCCGAGCGGGAAGAGCACCAGCCGCGCCTGCCGGCTCATCGCCGCCAGGAGTTGCACGCCCGCCAGGCACACGCAGATCAGCGCCATGCTGCGGAAGTCCATCACCCAGTGCACGGCCGCCATCCCCAGCACGCCCAGCGCGGCCAGCCACGGTCCGCCCAGCGGCAGCGTGAGCAGGCCCAGGATCGTCAACGGCACGCCGTAGCCGAACTTCCACGGGTCATCGAACAGCGCGCCGTGCACGAACACGTGCAAACCGGAGATAACCGCACCCATTTGGTAAAAAATGAAAAGACGCAAATCCTTGAACAGGATTGCCATACACACCACGTCGAAAGCGAGAAAAATCATCCGCGCCCAGCCGCGGGCCATGTCCGAAGACGTGCTGCCCCGCCAGAAGTCTGAGATGACGTAGCCGAAGAGCGCCACCGCCTGGCAAACCATCAGGAGCTTGAAGGCCGGCGTGTAAAGGGCCGGCTCGTCCAGACGATGGGAGAGCACGATTTGGAGCAGCACCACCGTGCCCGCCGCCAGCAAGATGATCTCGCTGACGGGCATCAAACCCACCAGCCGGATCGTGAACGGGTTGGTCGCACCGATGAGCACCGCCAACCCGGCGGCGAGCGAGACCCGACCCATTGTCGTCTCCCCACGCGCGGGCGCGCCGCCGCGCACGAAGGGCGACCGGCGGGGCGGGGCGGTAGGGAGTTGGGTGAGCGGCATGGAAAAAAGGGGTGGGTGCTCAGGATTCCCGCGCCAGCGAGGAACGCGGACGCAAGGCTCTGAGCAGGGGTTGTTCCACCAACGAGTGTACCATGCACCCTGCTCCCACCGCGACGGCGCACAGGAGCAGGCCCGCCACGTTGACCCCCAGTCGGTGGGCGGCGACCAGTTTCTCGACCGGCCGGATCGCCAAGGACAGCGCGAGGCTGTGGAAAAGATAGATGCTGTAGGAAGCGTTGCCGATGTAGAGCAGCCAACCGGGCACGCGCCGGTTTTGCTCCGCGAGGTCCAGTCCGGCGGCACCGATGACGACCAGCGTCGAGGCCAAGCCGAAGGTGAGCGGATAGTCGAAGACCTGCGCCGGGTCGAAGGGGCTACCCGGCTGGTTAAGGAGCGCGCACAGGCCGAAGAGCACTACACCCGTCCACAGGATCGCCCGTGGCCGGCGGATGCCCCCGGGCCGCAGCACCAGCCAGGCCGCGCCGACGCCCGCGCCGAAGAGGACGTTATGCCGGGAAAATAGCCAATCCCACGGGAAAGCCAGGATCGTCTGCCCGTCGCTGGACCCCACAAACCGGCGGCCGAGGTCGAAGAGGTAAACGCCCTCGCAAATCGCCATCCACGCCGCGACCGGCCAGACGAACACCCGGTAACGCGCGATCAGGAGCGCGAAGACCCCGTAGAACAGCATTTCGAAGGTCAGCGTCCAAGCCTGGCCGAGCACGGGAAAGTGCGCCTGCGGAATCAGAAAAATGGAAGTGACGATAGCCACCGGGTCGCGGGCGTAAGCCGGGCCAGAAGCGGGCGAAAGGAAGTACAGTGGGATCACCAGTGCACAGGCCACCCAGTAGATCGGGTAGATGCGCACGAGGCGTTTGTACGCGAACGAACGTAACCGGCGTGGCTGTCCCAGGTCGCCACGATGCACGAAGAAAATGATGAACCCACTCAGGACGAAAAAGAAGTCCACGCCCGCCGCGCCCCAGTCCAGGGTGTTCCCCAAAAACGGCGCGTGGAAATGTCCCAGGCTGAAGGTGCCCATGTGGTGCAGCACGACCAGCACCGCCGCGACCCCGCGGAACACCTGGAGCGAGTCCAGCCGCGCGCGTTTCGTCGCCGCCGCCGGGTTGGCCGGCGCCGGGATCACGGGTACAACGGTGGTCGTGCTCATGGCTCGTGTTCTAGACAACAGCGGTCAAACTGGCGGCGGATGCCTGGCTCCCCTGACGACGGGTCTGGAGCAACTCCGCGTAAAGTTCGTGGTGGAGCCGGGCCTGCCGCTCCACGCCGTAGAGAGCGCACGCCCGGTCCCGTGCGGCGGCGGCCATCGCCCCGCGCCGGGCGTCGTCTTCCAGCAAGCACCGGATTTGCGCGGCCAACCCGTCCGTGTCCCCCGTCGGAGCCAACAGGCCGCAGACGCCGTCCTCGACCGCGTCAACCACGCCGCCGGTCTCGAAGCCGGCCACCGGCGTGCCGCAGGCCAGCGACTCCAGGACCGTGTTGGGGAAATTATCCTGCAACGACGGCATCACGAACACGTCGGCGGCGTTGTAGGCGTCGCGGATCGCCGCGGCGTCGGAGAGTTGGCCCAGGTGCCGGAAGGCCGGTCCGCACATCTGCGCAAGGTCGCCGTTGCCCAGCGTGAGCACACGCAGGCGCGGAAGGTCGGCGACCCGTGCCAGGGCCGCCTGGAGTTCCCGCCAGCCTTTGCGCGTGTCGCCGAGCAGTTCGGCGACGAACAACACCACGCGGTCTCCGGCCTCCAGCCCGACCCGGGCGCGGGCAGCCTCTCGGTCCACGGGGCAGAAGGTTTCCAGGTCGATGCCGTTGGGGATCACGCGAACGTCGAAGCGTCCGAAAGCCCGGCTGCGGCGGGATTCGGCGGCCATCCAACGGCTCGGCGCGACCACGGTCAGGCGGTCGGCGGGCATGGCGTCGAGGATCTTCGCCTTGCGCCGCAGCACGGCCGCCGAGGCGTCATCGGGGGCAGGCGCCGTGAGGATAGGGCACTCGCCGCAACGCGTCGTGAACCGCCCGCAGTGCAGGTC
Organism: uncultured Chthoniobacterales bacterium; assembly: GCA_964250955.1. Lineage (GTDB taxonomy): Bacteria > Verrucomicrobiota > Verrucomicrobiia > Chthoniobacterales > SZAS-18 > CAHJWO01. Next base: position 12,819 of record CAXUIU010000005.1, read on the forward strand.
GTAATGGCAGCCACCGGTGAACGGGTTCATGTCGTGCAGCGTCCAGACCATCGGCGCGCGACGCGCGAGCGCGGGCAGCATGCGGAAGTCCACCAGGTCCGCCGTCCAGTGCAGGTGGTACACGTCGGCCGGAGGCAGTTGGGTCATCGGGTAACGGCCGAAGGCGGTCCATTCCTGCGAGAACAGCGGGCCGTCGACGGAGCGGACGTTGCGCTGCCAGCGCCGCCCGGCCCGGAAGAGGGTCCGCCCGAGCCCGCGCGGTCCGGGCCAGGCCGGGTTAAACTCCCGCACGTCCGCGCCGGGATGGCTCGCCAGGGCCACGAACATCGTGGACGCGGCGTCCCCGCGGGCGTTCAGGCCGTCGTGCAGCCGGTGGGCGGCCAAGGCGGCGCCGCCGGCGGCGGCGGTCGTGGAAAGCTGGGTAACCCGGATCATGGATGGTGCCAAGTGTTTCCCTTCACAGCCGGGCGTAGAGCCAATGCAGACGGCGTTTCCAGAGGGGGGCCGTCGTGAGATGGCTGCCCGCCGCGCGTTCCGGCCACATGGACCACACCCCCGCATCGCCGCGTTCGAGCGGGCGGACGGGCTTGGCGGGCGTGCCGTGCGCGATGCAGCCGGCGGGTAGGGATTTGGTGACCACCGAGCCAGCCCCGATCACCACGTCGTCGCCCACCTCGACCCCGGCGCAGATGGTGACCCCTGTGCCGCACCACACCCGGCGACCGATGCGGATGGGCGCACCGCCCGGCTGCAAGGTGCGGGGGTCGTGCGTGCCGCTGTTGATGTTGAGCCGGTCGCTGGCCATGAAGTCGTCGCCGATCTCCACGCGCGCCCAGCTCACCACCCGCGAGCCCTCGCCGATGGTCACGTAACGGCCCAGGTGCAGGTTGCGCGTGCCCAAGAAACTGGTGCCGGGGGCCACCGCGACGGGACCGACGACGTTCGCCCCCATCAGCCGCAGCAACCCGCACTGGTACCATCCCCCGGTCGCTTGCCGGTTGATACGGGCGGAAAGGGACAGACCCGCTTCCAGGAACGAGTGCCAGATGGTCGCAGCGTGCAGCATGGCTCTGATGCGTGGTCAGGCGGCGGTCAGTACGGGGGCGGACCCGGCGCTCGCTTCGTGCCGGCGGCGGGCCTCGCGCCGCAGGACAATCCAGGTTTCCAGCGCGTTGCCGCAGAAGATGAAGGGGATGAATCCGATGATGAGGCTCAGCGGCAGCGCATTGACCCCGAAGCGGGGAATCAGCGGGAACATCACCCCGAGGGCCAGGGCGGTCGTCAGGGCGGAGTACAACGTGGCGCGCCGCACCTCGGACAGCCCGGCCAACAGGTAACCGAAGGGCTGCTGGAGCACCGTCAGGGCGTTCCAGGCGAAGAGCAGCCAGAGCAACCCTTGCGTGGGCAACTCGGCCTTGCCGCCCGTCCACAGACGGATGAGCGGTTGCATGTAGCGGGTGGTCGCTGCCATCGGCAACACGCACAGCACCGCCACGATAAAGAGCGAGCGCCAGAGCGTGCGGTGAATCCATGCCCAGTCGCCGCGCGCCTTGGCCTCGGAGAACGCGGGCCAGACCGGCAGCAGGTAGGCGTTGGACACCAGCAGGAACGGGCCGAAGACGCGTTGGGCCAGGTTGTAGGGCGTCACCGCCGCTACGCCGAGGGTCGTAGATAGGATGACTGGCGCCGCGGAGAACAGCACCAGCGTGGCGATCTGTTGCAGGAAAAAAAAGATGCCGACGTTCGTCAGGCGACCCAGCAGCGCCCGCTCGAACAAGTCGCGGTGCAAGCCTTTGAGCCAGCCCAGACGCCACAGCAGGTAGCCGAAGAAGGCCACCTGCACGATCAGGCCCACGAACAACGTGGAGACGATGAAAAACGCGAAGCTGCACTTTAGCTGCACTTCCGCGTAGATGAGCCCGAGCACCACGACGTTGCGCACCGCGTCGAGCACGTTACACAGCCAGCCGAGTTGCACGCCGTAGGCCGCGCGCTGCGCCATGCCCAACGGAATGCCTGCGCACCAGACGACGAACACCGCGACGATCACCGCCTTGACGCCGCTGACCAACCCCGGCTCGGTGAGATGGAAAGCGCTCTGCCAGTTTACCAGCCAAGCGAGCGGCGCGCACGCGGCGAGCACCAGCGCGATGCCGACCAGAAAAGCGGTGCCCGTGAAAAAGATGCGCCGCGCCTGCGCGTCGTCGCCGCGCCCGGTGGCCTCGGCGATCTGGTTCTGCGCGCCCAGACCGATGCCGAAGTCCGAGAAGGTCAGCATGTAGCCGATGCTGTTGAGCGTGATCCACAGGCCGAAGGCCTCGTTGCCGAGCAGCTTGAGCGCGAGCGGCACCTGCAAAAGCTGGCAGCCGATGCCGAGTCCGCGCGAGGTCAGTGAACTGACGAAAAATGCGAGGATCGAACGCTGCCTCTTCCGGTGGTGCTGGTCGTGGGGCGCCGGTTCCGCGGCGGCGGTAGTTTGGGTGCTGCTCATCAGGCGAAAGTGGCGGCGGGTTCGGGTGACGGACGCGCGGCGGGCGCGGCGGCGGCAGTCAGCAGGGCTTGCAGGCGGGGCAGGTTGACCTCCCAGCCTAAGCGTTCGCGGTAGGCGTCCAGGGCACCGGCGGCCAGCGGCAGGTAGGTGTCAGGCCGGCTGTGGGCGAGGATGAACTCCACGTAGGCGTCCGCGCCGGTGCCGGCGGGGAAAAGCTGGCCGTTGCGGCCGTTCTCGATGATCGTCGGGATACCGCCGGTGGCGATGCTCAGGCAAGGCAAGGCGTGCGCGTTGGCCTCGCAGAAAACGATGCCGTAAGCTTCCGCGAGGCTGGGCATGAGATAAAAGAGCGACGTGCGGAAAAGCTCCGACAAACGTGCTCTGCCCTCGGCGGTGTGCTGGCTGATGAAGCCGAGCGTCCGGACGTAGGCCGGTAGCGGCCCGACCCGCGCCGGGGGCGTGCAGCCGGCCACGATCAACTCGGCGGGATGGCCGCGTTCGTTGAGTGCGCGGACCACCGCCAACGCCAGGTCGCCGCCCTTCCGTTCCCACTCGACCCCGACGAAGAGGAAGCGCCACGGTTTCTCCAGGCGGCTCGCCACCAGCGCGGGCAAGGTCGCCGGATCGGTTTGCTGATCCAGGTTGGCTCCGAAGGGCAGGACGTGGACCTTGGCGGCGTCGGCGCGGTGCCCTTCGACGGCGGCGTGGGCCGCCCAGCGCGAACTATAACAGGCCACGCGAGCTAGGCGCAGGGCACGGTCATCGCAGGCCATGCCGTCGCGCAGGGACGCGGCCGAGACATTTTCGTACCAGGGATAATAGCCGCGCATCCCCGCGAATGGTGCGTCCGTCCAGAACGCCACCGGTAGGTCGGTTTCCAGGTAGGCGATGGGCTGGGTGCCGGGACTGAATACCACGTCCGCGCGCAGGGAGCGCAGGCGCTTTTCCACTTCGTGCGCGTACGCCCGCAGCAAACTGGGATCGAGGGTCCAGAGGTAGCGGGATTTCCCACCAAGAAGGAGCCGCGAGGCCGCCGTGCGCGCCTTACCAAGCAGCGCC
>CAXUIU010000005.1:16385-19083 GCA_964250955.1 uncultured Chthoniobacterales bacterium
GGAGCGGACCGATTGGCAGCACTTCCGCGCCACCGGCACGCAGGCGGCGGCTGATGGCGTGGTTGATGCCCGACCAGGCGTACGGGTCCGCCGGATCGGTGATGGAAACGTAGGCGATCTTCATGCGGAGAACGACGATGACGCGGCCAACGGCGTATCCGTCCGGCTGTCAGTAGTCTTGGTGGTCGTTGCCGCTGCCTGTCGCCGGTTGAGCAGATCCTGAATGGACTCCGCGACGGTCCGGCTGAAGTTCTCAAAAGAAAAGTGCTCGGCGACTGCGCTGCGGCCCTGGCGGGCCAGCCGTTCACGCAGTTCTGGCGAGCGCAGCAGGTCCAGGCACCGCTCGGCAAATTCGCCGTCGGTTCTAGCCACCAGCAGTTCCTTCTCGTGCCGGAGGGTTTTGCCGTAACCACGATGCGAAAATGCCGTCAACACACACGAGCGGCCAAAGCGCAGGGCCTCCATGACCTTGATGTTGGTGCCCGCGCCGGAGAGCAAGGGCACTACCGCCAGCGTGCATTCGCGGTAGCTTTGCTCCAGGCTATCGACAAAACCGACCGCCTCGACGCCGGCAACGGCGTTCCAGGCGGCGCGCAGATCGTCGCCCAGTCCCGCGCCAACGACACGGAACCTCGCTTCCGGTTGAGCGGCGTGGATCTGCGGCCAGACGTAGCGCACGAAATGATCGACGCCAAGCCTGTTGGGCAGCACCCAAAAATTGCCCACAAACAAGATCGTGGGCGGTACACCCTCAGGCACGGGCGGCAGGGGGGCTGCCGGGTCGATGGGCCGGTCAGCCATCTGCACGGGGATATTGGGCAGGTAACGCTTGGCGCGAACCTCGCGGAGTTCGTCGCCGGCGCTTTCCTCGTCTTCGTTGGTGACCCAGACCAGGTCAAATTTTCGCAGGAGCGGGGGAATGATCTTCTTGATCTGGAGGTAGTGCCAGCGGTTGATCAGTCGCTCCCAGCGAGGGCGGCCGGGAACGTTAAGACGGCTCAGGAAGACCTGCGAATCCAGATCGTCCACGTCGAGCACGAGTGCCGGGCCAGCACCAACCGCGCCGGATTTCATCGTCGGGCGCAGGTAACGGCCCACCACCACATCGTACCGGCGCTCGGAAATCAGGCGGCGGACCTCCGCGGCGACCGCCGGGTCCGGCAGGTACTCCAAGGAACGAGGCGAGATGGTCTGAGCTGCTTTGTGGACCAGTTCGCGTTTCCAGCGGAGAAACCAACGAAAAGGGGCGCGGTCGCCGGGACGCTGCCAGATGAAATCCGCCACGAGACCGTAGTCGCGTCGTAATTCCTCGCGGTTCGTCACCGCGTCGGTGGAAACGACGACGAGGTCTACTTCCCCGAGGGTGCGGAGCGCGCGGTGGATCAGGTTGGTGCGCTGCGCGCCGCCGTTGTGCATGGGCACGGGCGGGTTGTGGCTGATGTAAAGAATGCGCATGGTGAAGACTTCTCAGACAGCCGTTGCCCCTACTCCCAGCGTGACGTCGGCACTGCGCCGCGGACCCTTGGCGACACTTTCCGCGAAGCCCTCGCGCATCCGCCGGAACTTCCACCACCGCTCGCAGGTGCGCGGGATGAACCTCTGGTTCTTGCGCCAGGAACCCACCATCAGATGCAGCCCATAGTCGCCAAAGCAGAACCAGCCGTCGCGGCTGCAAACATCCTCGGGAAACAGGATTTCGACGTCCTTGGCCGCCCCGGGGTTCTCTGCGAAGGTCCGCGTCACCAGACCGGGGCCGGTCGAATTGAGCGTCCAGAAATCTGTTCGCAGCCAGCTCGGGATGTCTCGCATCATGGGCATGACCCAGGCCCGGTCTTTCTGCGCTCGGATGCAGTTATCGATGATCGCCCGGAGGAACGGGTGCCCGGGCGTCGCGCCGAAGGCGTAGTTGCCCAAGTCCCAATCCATCCGGCAGTGCTGCCGCAGGTAGCGGGACAAGGTCAGCCATTCAAAGGGAAACACGCAGGCGTGCTCTGTCAGCGGCAGCAAACTTTCCGTGAGCAGCACGTCCAGGTCGAAATAAAAACCGCCGAGCCTGTACACGGCGAGGTAACGAAAAAAATCCACCCGCTGAATTTTCGTGGTGAACGCGTCGTACACCGCGAGGAATTCCGGAAGCTCATCCACGACGAGCTGGCGGGCTTCCCCGTCGTCGAAGAAGCGTATTTCCCAGTCTGGGTGAAGCAGCCGCATGTTCTTTTCGCAACCACGCTCCAGCCGAGAGAGCTTTCGCGTCTTCGCGCTCAGGATGATGCGCTTGGGAATGGCCATAATTCAGGGAAGCATCCCGCCAAGATTAACAAGCGTTGCAAATTCAATTCCAGGTGACGTTCTCCCGGATGATTTTGGCCGGGACCCCACCGACCAGCGCGCGGGCAGGCACGTCGCGCGTGACCACCGCCCCGCAGGCGACGACCGCTCCGTCGCCGATGCGGACACCCTTGAGGATTTTCGCGCCCTCACCGATCCAGACGGAGTTGCCGATCTCGATCCGTGCGGCGGACGGTTTGGTCGCATCAATCGAGTGTCGGTCGGAATCCTGGATGACGACGTTCGACCCGATGAGCACATGGTCGCCGATGCAGATTTCCAGCGCGCAACTGAGCGAGCTATGATTATTCACGAAGCCGCTGCCCAAGCGCAACACCGCTCCCGGCAGCACGGCGACGGAGCAACCGGA
>CAXUIU010000005.1:19093-33193 GCA_964250955.1 uncultured Chthoniobacterales bacterium
ATAGAAACTGGAAGTACCCCTCCGCCCGGACGGTCGCACCACGCTCGACGACAAACTGCGTGGGGTACCAGCGGTTATGCTTCCACCTCGACCCGATCCGCAAATGGCCGTTAGAGACGACCTTCGCGCCGGACCCGAGATGGCAATGCACATCCGGGTACACGTAGATCTCGCTGGTCGGCGTCCCAAGCCGGCCGCGCAGCAGCAGGGTTCTCCAGAGCGAAGCGCCCGCCAGACGGTAGCAGTGCCGGGCAAAACGGTGCGCCCACGACGCCACGGAACGCCACCCTGGTGCCGGCGGTTCGACGGTCACCGTCCCCTGGACGGGTAAGTCTGGCGTGGATGGTGTCATCGGGTCGATCTCAGCACGCGTTCTTGCGCTTGAAGAAGGTCATCAGCATGATCTGCACATCCAGGAGCACGCTCCAATTCTCCATGTAGTAGAGGTCGCACTTGATGCGCTCGGCCAGGTCCGTGTCGCCGCGGAAGCCGTTGACCTGCGCCCAGCCGGTGATGCCCGGCTTGATGCCGTGCCGCGCGTTGTAGTGCGGGATTTCCTCCTTGAAAGCCTCGATGAACTCCGGCCGCTCCGGGCGCGGTCCCACCAGACTCATCTCGCCCAGCAACACGTTCAGGAACTGCGGTACCTCGTCGATGTTCCACCGCCGCATGAAGGCACCCACCCGCAGGCGGCGCGGGTCTTCTTTCTGCGTCCAGCCGGGGCGCTGGCCGGCCTCGGCGTCGAGCTTCATGCTGCGGATTTTGAGGATGAAAAACTGCTTCCCATCAATGCCCGTGCGCCGCTGACGGTAGAAGACGGGACCCGGTGACTCCGCGTACACCAGCGCCGAGAAGATCGTGATGATCGGCGCGCTCAACAGCAGCCCGACCAGCGCGCCGACGATGTCCGAGAGCCGCTTGAGCAGTTGGTTCCACACGGAAGCCATCGGCAGTTGGCCCAGGGCGAGCACGGGCACGCCACTGGTCGTCTCCAGATGCAGGCCGGAGAGCAGCACTTGGAAGCACGAGGGCACGATCTGCACGTGGACCAGTTCCTTCTCGCAGAGGGTCACCAGGTCACGCAGACCGCCGCGCGTGGGGTTCAGGTCGGCCACGATGACGATGTCAATCGCCTGGTCGATCAGGATGTTCTTGAGATCGGCGTATGCACCCAGCGGCTGGATGGTCTCCGGCGGGTCGAGGTCGAAACGGTCGTGGATCGAGGGCACGCAGCCGACGATCTTGTACGGGTGTTTGGGCTCGCCGAAGATGTGGCCGACCATCTTGATGGCCTGATCGCTCCACCCCACGAAGAGAATCCGCCGCTGGAGCAAGGCCGCCACCGGCGCCAGCGTAAGGAACCGGTCGAACGCCGTCCGCCACAGACCCAGGCCCAGCACCACGCACACGAGGCTGATCGCCAGGAAAATGCGGCTGACGATCGGCATCGTGTTCAACTCGAAACTCAGGCCCAGATTGGCCAGAAACCAGATGATTGATCCCGTGACCACGATGGCGTTGACTTTGCGCAGCCGCAGCGGCCGACCCGTGCTGTAAAGCTTGAAGTAAAACAGTGCCAGCAATAGGGTGACCGTCAGGAAAATGACGTGGCCGCGGTAATCTCCCAGCGCCATCTGCGAGGCCGTGCGACCCCACTCCCGCACCGGCGTGTGAAAACGCAGGAAAAACGCCAGCAGCAACGAGCCGACCGTCGTCAACACGTCTCCCATGAAGCCGACCAACACCATCCAGGAAGCGAACTCCCGGCTTCTGGTCTGCACGTGTGCTTCGCTCGGGCTGTGCAGCGCCGTCGAGGGTAGGAACACCGTTCCTGTCTGATTTTTCATAAGTGCGAGAAAAACGTCTCATCCAACTTCCCTGAGAGGCGAAGCTTCTCGTAGCCTGCTGATGTGAACTGTTCGTTGACGAAGCCATCGCACCAGTTGGCTCCGTCACCGTGGACAGTCCCTACGGATATTAGTTTGAGTTGTTGTTGTTGCCCTAGCGTTTCAGGAAGCGGGCGTTCAGCGCGTCTGCCGACGCTCCGCTTCGTGGTACTCTCTGCCATAGTAGTAATGCGAAGATTTGTAGCCCAGGCGTGCGGGCATCCGGTTGAGGATGAAGCCGATGGGCGTCGCGCCGCCTAGGGTAAGAATACGGCCGGCGCGCAGGACCGCGTTGACCGGGGTCGAACGTGCCCGCACGACCAGGCAAACCGCCTCCACGTGGGCGGCCAGGGTCATGCAGTCGCTCACCGCGTTGACGGGCGGGGTGTCGATGACCACCCGGTCGAACACCTGCAAGGCTTCCTTGATGATCTCGCCCACGCGCTTGCTCGCCAGCAGGTCGGACGGATCACCGGAGCGCCGTCCGGCGGGGCAATAGAAGAGGTTCTGGACCTTGGTGGGGTGACACGCCTGCGCGAAAGGCAGAGTCTCCGCCAAGCTCTCGCTCAGACCCGCTTCCTCACGGCAATCCAGTGCCTTGGCGTAGTCAGACGAGCGCCGCAGATCCGCGTTGAGCAGGAGCGTGTGAAATCCTCCCTGAGCCAGCGTGGAGGCGAAGTTGAGCGAACAAAAGCTTTTGCCCTCGCCAGGAATGGCGCTCGTGAGCAGGAACGAACGAATTTCCGGCTCCTTGGGCAGGCCGAAGGTGGCCCGCAACGTCCGGAAGGCTTCCCGTTGCGCGGGTTCCTCGGCTCCGACCAGCGCCACGCTGGCGCGGCGCGCGCGGCGCGGCAGTTCCGGCACCGCGGCGAGCAGCGGCAGACCCAACACGCGCTCGGCTTGATCCACGGTTTGCAGGGTGTGCTTGAACGTCTCTAGCGCGAGGATGGCGGCCAAGCCCAGAAACAGGCCCGCCGCCAGCGCGACCGCGAGAACCTTCAACCGACCCTGGCTGTCAGGGCGGTAGGGCTGCGTCGGTTCCTGCACCACACGCAGGTCGCTGGCGCTGACACCCTTGACCATGTCGGTCTGCTTCATGCGGGCCAACACGTTTTCGTACAGCGTGCGGTTGCTCTCCGTCTGGCGCTGCAGATCGTTGTAGGGGATGGCAGTCTTATCGAGTTCGAAGGCTTTCTGCTCCTGCTCCTGCAAGGTCGCTTCCAGCTTGTGCTCGGTTTCCAAGGAAGACTGGTAGGTGCGGTTGAGGGAGGCGGCGGCACCGGCAAACTCCGTCTGCAAGGCGGTCCGCAGTTTTTGCAGGGTGCTCTCCGCCTCGATGTACTTGATGTGCTTGTACATGTACCGCTCCTTGATGGCGGCGAACTCGGCCTCCTTTTCGTTGATCTGGCGGCGCAGGTCGACCACGGCGGGCACGGAGTTGATGCTGGTGAGTTGCAGGAGCTGGGCGGGCGTGACGTTGCCTGCGTTGACCTTGGCAATGTCGGACTCCAGGGCCAGGCGGCGGGACTTAGCCTCAGTGACCTGGTTGTTCAACTCGCGCAGCTTGTCCACGACGATGTTCTGCTTGTCTTGCAGCGAGACGGCCTGGTTCTGCGCGCGGTAGTCGGCCAGGGCTTTCTCAGAGGCTTCCAGGTTGCTGCGCAGCTTGCGCTCCTCGACGATGAGGAACTCGTTGGCCGCGCGGTTGAGTTCCAGTTTTTGTTCCAGTTCGAGGTTGCGGTATTCAGTGACCACCGAGCTGGCCAGCTTCGTGGCGAGGACCGGATTGGTGTCCTGCACGGTGATGTCGATCAGGCGCGTGCCGCGGCGGATGACCACGGCGACCTTGCGCTGCATGCGTTCGATGAGTTCCGCGTCGGAGTAGGGCGCGCCGTTGGGGCGCGGCGGCGCGAAGGAAGCGTTGTGCTCCAATCCGTTGGCCTTGACGACGCGCAACAGGAGCGAGCCGCTGCCGAGGACCTGCTCGAAGGTTTTGAGCGCGTCGGCCGAACTGTATTCGTCGTCCTTGGTGCTGTCCGGGAAGTTGACGATACGTTGAGGGGCCTGCTCGACCTGCACGACGGCCAGGGCCGAGTACATGACAGGACGGGTATGCAGGTAAAAGGCTCCCGCCGCTACCGTGAGCACGGTGAAAAGCGCCGGCAGCCACCAGCGCCGCAGCACCATGTAGAAGAGCCGGTGGAAATCCAGCAACCCGGCCGTTGATTCGAACGCCGCTGGTCCCCCCGCGGAGGGCGATGAAGATAATTCCATATCCGGATATCAGAAGATGGTCTGCGAGACCGTGATCGTGTCGCCGGGGAGGATATCGAAGGGAGGGCTGCTAGCATCTCGCGCCATGCGGCGGGTGTCAAGTTTGAGAACGATCTCCTTGCTTCCCACCTTGCGCTTGACGTACACGCGGCCAGGATCGGCGTTGCGGGAAGTGCCCCCCGCCATGCCGATGGCCTGGAGCACGTTGAGGGTGGCGTTGTCGGGAAAGTCGATCTGCCCGGGACGTTCCACCTGACCCAAGATGGTGAAACGGCGCTTGGAAAATTCCAACACGCTGATGTTCACCTGCGGATGGACGAGCCAGCCGTCGTGCAAGCGGTCGCGCACGACCGCGCCGAGTTGTTCGGCGGTCTTGTCCTGCACGTTGATGACGCCGATCACCGGCAGGTTGACGTTGCCATCCTTCGTCACGCGGACGGTCCAGTCCATGTCGTCCTCTTGGAAAACTTTGACTTGTACCAGGTCATTGGGCGACAGGACGTAGTTGCTGGGAGCTTGCGGCGCGCGCGACGAAGACGCCTCACCGGCGCTTGTTCTCTGTGTGTTGGCGGGTGGACGGGCCGCCGGCAGGCCCTGCTGGGCTAGCCCAAGCGCGGGCCACACCGCCAGCAGCAGTAAGCAGCGAAGAATTATCAGAGAGATGGCGGCGGTAGGCGGCATGGTCGCATGGTTCAGGCACGGGCGGTTCAGTACGCGAAGGTAGCTTGCAAACCGATGCGGTTAGTCTTGAAGGTGTACTCAGATTGATTCGAGCGGTTGTTGCGGAACAGGTAGACGCATTCCAGCTTCATCCATTCAACAAATTCGTAGCCGCCGGCCACCTGTAGATTGAAATAATCGTCGTTGCGGGTGGTCAAATCATCGGACGTAACGTTTTGGTAATCTTCGTTCTCGTAGCCGGCACTCAGCGAGGCGTAGAAGCGTTGGAAGAGGCGCTGGCGCACCCCTAGCTGAAACCCCGTGCTGACGAAATCGTTGCCAAGATTCGCCGCGGAAGCTTCCGTGTAGCGGTGTCCTTCCAGGGTGATGGCCGTGCCGTCGAAGGGCGTCCAGGTGCCGGCGAGGGAGAAAACGGGGTTGATCCGCGTGCCGGCTCCGTCGGTTTCGCGCACCTCTATCCCGCCGCGCAGGAAAAGCTCGATGTTGTGGCTCACGCTGTAGCCGAAACGACCCTGGAGTTGCTGGTAGTTTTCATCGAGCGCACCGGTCGAAGCCAAGTTGCCGAAGACCACGCCCACCCCGAGTCTGACGTGGCTGGCCACGAGGTAGTCGGCTGCCAAGCCGCCGGAGATCTGGTCGCTCGTGGAGATCTCCTCGTACACGTTGTGCGAATAATCCGCCTCCGCTTCCACGGTGGTGCGGTCGCTGCGGTAGTACCGGAGCAGGAGACCTTCGCTGAAAAGCTGGCGCTCGACGCGCTCGGCCACGTCCGCCGACGCGTCGTGCGTGAGCTGATAGGCACTGGTGAACTGCACGAGCACATCGTGGGGACGGTAGTGTACGAGCAGGGAGGCATCGTGGTTGAGGGCGGTTTCGTCGGAGTTCTTGGCGAAGATTTCACCCCGTGCCGCGTAGTCGAGCGCCAGGAAATTGCGGTCGCGGTTCAGGTAGTCTCCGAGCAGGAGCGTGCCGCCGCCGATGAGCGTGGTGATTTCGTCGGCGCGCTCCTGGCCGGGGCGGGCGACGAGGATGTTGTCGTCGTAAGCGACGGACACCGCGCCGCGCAGCGTCAGCTTGTAATCCGAGACGAGTTTGCGCGGTCCGAGCTTGCCCGCCGCACGGCGGTAGCGGTCGATCAGGGCCTGCTCTTCTCCGGGGTTGATAGCGCCTGCGCTCGACAACGCGCCAGCCAGTCCCTCCGCGTTCGCGTGCGGGTCGTTGGCGTCGGAGGGCGAGTCGGTCGATGTCTCCATCCCCGAGCCATCCGTCAACGGAGAAGACTGACGGTGATCAGCCGGCACAGGGCTCGCAAATAACTGCGCGTGTGCTGCTAATGGGAACAGAATCAATGCCGCCAAAGCGAGCATCCCCCCATCCATCAACCACGCTGTAACAAGTTTTTCGAGCATTCCATGATTCCTGACCTTGGTCGAAAGCATGTGTCGTACCCAAGCTAAGTTTAACAGAAGGGGCCGTTTCGAGTGGTATTCGATGATCAAAAAAAACCGGTCCCATCCGGCATAGTGCGGGCAACATGCACGAAATTAGCCAAGACTCGACAATTTTCACGGTTGCGTGGCTGACCAAAAAGCACCCGCCACCTTACATCAAGCAGGTGTAATCCCTTCTCGGCCGCCGGAGCACTCCAGGTTGTCCCGGGGCACATGGCCACGTGTTGAGGCCGCCGGTCTGCACACTGACCACCAAACCTCTCAACGTGATGGACAGACCAAACCCTTCAAGGGTGGGAACGATCACCTCGGAACAGCCGGTTCCGGCGCGTCGTAGCGGCGAGACTCTTCGATAGGCACGACGTGTCCGTGGCTGTGGTTGACCGGACGCACCCGGCCCGTGATCCGTTTTTCCATCGTGCGCAGAACCACGTAGAAGACCGGGGTCAGGAAGAGCCCGAAGACCGTGACACCCAGCATCCCCGAGAACACCGCGATGCCCATGGCCCGGCGCATCTCTGCGCCCGCTCCGTGCGAGAGCACGAGCGGCACCACGCCCATGATGAACGCCAGCGAGGTCATGAGGATGGGGCGCAGCCGCAACCGGGCAGCCTCGATGGCGGCGGCCAGAGTCTCCTGGCCCTCCGTCTCCAACTCCCGCGCGAACTCCACGATCAGGATCGCGTTTTTGCACGCCAGCGCCGCCAGCACGAAAAAGCCGATCTGCGTAAAGATATTGTCGTCACCCTGGCTGAGCCACACGCCGCAAATGGCGGAAAGCAGGCACAACGGCACGATCAGGATCACCGCCAGCGGCAGGAACAGGCTCTCGTACTTGGCCGCCAGCACGAGGTAGACGAGCAACACACAGATGGGGAAGACGATGAGCGCCGTGTTGCCGGCGATTTCCTGTTGGAAGGTCAGTTCGGTCCACTCCCAGCTCATGCCCTTGGGCAGCGTTTCCTTGAGGATGCGGGTGATCGCCGACTGCGATTGTCCGCTGGAGAAGCCGGGAGCCGCGCCGCCGTTGAGGTCACCGGAACGGTACGCGTTGTAGCGCATGGCGCTCTCGGGTCCCGTGGAGTCGCTCAGCCGGATCATGGAGCCCAGTGGCACCATCGCTCCCGCGGCGTTGCGGATCTTCAGCTTGAGGATGTCGTCCGGCTTGGAGCGGAACGGGGTGTCCGCCTGCGCGATAACCTGGTAGGTGCGCCCGAATTTATTAAAGTCGTTGATGTAAAACGATCCCAGGTAGATCTGCATCGTGTCGAACACATCCTGTGGGGTGACGCCGAGTTGCTGCGCCTTGGTGCGATCTAGGTCGGCGAAAAGCTGCGGGCTGTTAATTTGGTAGGAACTGAACACGCCGGCGAGTTCCGGCGTCTTGGCGGCCTTCGCCTGCACCTGCTTCATGACCCCATCCAGGGCCGCGTAACCGATGTCACCACGGTCCTCCACCTGAAGCTTGAAGCCGCCGATGGTGCCCAACCCTTGCACGGGTGGCGGTGGGAACACGGCGACGAACGCCCCCTGCACCGCGTTGAACTTCGCCTGGAGCTTGCGCGCGATGGCCGGACCGCTCAGGTCCGCGCCGGGCCGTTCCTCGAAGGGTTTGAGGGTTACGAACACGATGCCCGCGCTGGGACTGTTGATGAAGCCGTTGATCGACAACCCCGGGAAGGCCACCGTGCTCTGCACGCCGGGTTCCTTGAGCGCGATGTCGCTCATCTCGCGGATCACCTTTTCCGCGCGTTCGAGGTTCGCGCCGTCGGGCAGCTGCGCGAAGCCGACGAGATAACCCTTGTCCTGCACCGGCACGAAGCCGGGCGGCACCCGCAGAAAGGCAAAGTACGTGCCCGCGAGCAGCACGACGTAGAGGCCAAGCGCAAAAGTCTTGCGGCCGACGATGCCGCGCACGCCGTTGCCGTAGCCGCGCGACCCGCGGTCAAACCGTCGGTTGAACCAGCCGAAGAATGGCCCGAAGACCTTCTCCATCAGCCGGGTCAACCCGTCAGGGTTTTCGTCGTGCCCCTTAAGCAGGATGGCAGCGAGCGCCGGGCTCAGGGTCAGCGAGTTGAAGGCAGAAATGATCGTCGAAAAGGCGATGGTCAACGCGAACTGCCGGTAAAACTGCCCGGTCAGCCCCGTGATGAACGCGATGGGCACGAACACCGCGCAGAGCACGAGCGTGATGGCGATGATGGGGCTGGTGACCTCGCTCATGGCCTTGATCGTCGCGTCGTGCGGGGATAGGCCTTCGTGGATGTTGCGCTCCACGTTCTCGACGACCACGATGGCGTCGTCCACGACGATGCCGATGGCCAGCACCAACCCGAACAAGGACAAGGCGTTGATGGAACCATGGACCCCAAGCATCACCGCAAAGGTGCCGATGATGGACACCGGCACCGCCAGCAGCGGGATCACCGACGCGCGCCAGGTCTGGAGGAAGAGGATCACCACCAGGACAACCAGCGCGAGGGCTTCGAGCAGGGTGTGGATCACCGCCTCGATGGAGTCGCGCACGAAGACCGTCGGGTCGTACACGATGGAATAATCCACGTCGTCCGGGAAGTCCTTCTTCAGCTCGGCCATCGTGGCCCGCACGCCGTCGGAGATGTGGATGGCGTTGGCCCCCGGCAGCGCCAGGATGGGGATGGCGACCGCGTCGTGGTTGTCCAGGAGCGAGCGCAGGCCGTAGGCGGCCGCGTCGATCTCCACCCGCGCCACGTCCTTGAGGCGGGTGACCACGCCGTCGGCGCTGCGCTTGATGATCATCTCGCCGAACTCCTCCGGGTTGCCGACGCGGCCCTCGACGTTGACGGGCACCTGCACTTCCACGCCGTGCTGGTAGGGCGGCCCCCCGATGACTCCCGCGGACGCCTGGACGTTCTGGGTGCGGATGGCGGCGACGACCTCGTCGGCCGTCAGACCGCGTTCGGCGATTCGCTCCGGGTTGAGCCACACCCGCATGGCGTAGTCGCCCGAGCCGAAGAGCTGCACCTGTCCTACGCCGCTGATCTTGGCAAGCTGGTCCTTCACGTTGAGGACGGCGTAGTTGCGCAGGTACAGCATGTCGTAGCGCCCGCTCTTGGAAACGAGGTGGACCACCATCGTCAGGTCGGGCGAACTCTTGGTGGTCGTCACGCCGATGCGTTGCGTCACCTCCGGCAAGCGCGGCAGCGCCTGGTTGACCCTGTTTTGGACAAGCTGCTGCGCGAGGTTGGCGTCGGTGCCGAGCTTGAAGGTGATCGTCAGGGTCAGTGTGCCGTCGCTGGCCGCCTGCGAGAACATGTAGAGCATGTCCTCGGTGCCGTTGATCTGTTCCTCCAGCGGTGTGGCGACCGTCTCGGCGATGGTCTTCGGGTTGGCCCCCGGGAACTGCGCGTTGACCACGATGGTCGCGGGCACCACCTCGGGGTATTCCGAGATGGGCAGTTGGAAGACCGAGATCAACCCGGCCAGGAAGATCACCACCGAGATGACGCCGGCGAAGATCGGACGGTCGATGAAGAAACGCGACAGGTTCATCGGATGGCCTCTTGCGGTTGTTTAGCCGCGGCGTCGTCGGTGGGGACTTCTTTGGGCGCGACCACGGCGTCCGTACGCACCCGCTGCAAACCGTCCACGATCACCCGCTCGCCCGGCCGGAGCCCCTTGAGCACTACCCGCTGGCCGCCGAGCGCGTGGCCTAGTTCCACCTCCCGGTAGACTACCTTGTTTTCCGGGGTGACGGCGTACACGAACTTCTTGCTCTGGTCGTAGCCGACCGCGCGTTCCGGGATCAACATCAGGTCGCGCTCGCGGCTGCTCGCCAGCCGCACCGACACGAACATGCCCGGCACCAGCGTGGCATCGGGATTGGGGAACCGGGCGCGCACACGGATCGTGCCCGAGGCCGGGTCGAGGCGGTTGTCGAAGTTCTGCACGAAGCCCTTGTAGATCCGGCCGGCGTCCCCGGGCGTCGTGATTTCCACCGGGATGCGCGCCTCCTGGGCGTTGCCGTTGGCCGCGGCGCGGCTCGTTTCGAGGTAGGTCTGTTCGTCCACCTCGAAGTCGGCGTAGATGCCGTCCTCCGACACGACCGAAGTCAGCAGCGGCGCACCCGCCCCGCTCATCACGAGGTTGCCCACGGTGAGTTCCGCTCGGCTGACGCGGCCCGCGATGGGTGCCTTGACGTAGGCGTGGTCCAGATCGACGCGAGCCGTCTTCAGGTCGGCCTCGGCCGCCAGCACGTTGGCGGCGGCGTTGTTGGCGCTCTCGGTCGTGTCGAAGTCGCTCTGTGAAATGACCTTGGTGCGCAGGAGGCCGACGTTGCGCCCCTGGTTGGCGGCGGCGAGTTGCAGGGCGGCCTTGGCCGAGGCGAGCCGGGCCTCAGCGCGGGCTTCGGCGGCCTCGTAGGGCTGCGGTTCGATGACTAGGAGGATGTCGCCCGCCTGGACGGATTGGCCGTCGTGGAAGCGCACGGCGGTGATGCGTCCGCCCACCTCGGGTCGGATGTCGGCAGAATCCACCGCCCGCAGGCGGCCGGAGAAATCGTTCCATAGGCGCAAGGTCTGCGACGCGACGGTCTGTACACCCACGGGCACCGGGGCGGCCGCGGCAGCGGCCGGCGCGTTGGCACCGCCCGCCCGGCCGAGGAGGTGGGTTGCCGCCCAGCCTACGACGGCAAGCCCCGCCAAGCGCGCCGTGAGGCCCCCGGACCGCCGGCCCTTCCTGGCGGCGGACGGATGCGCCGCCCCCTCGTGCTCCGTGGCACAGACGACCCGAGCCTCCGCTTGGTATAAAGGTTCAACGGCAGCCGGATCAGCGGATTCTAGGGTGGTCATGCGGTTCGTTCGGACGGTTTACGGTAGGTGGTTCGGTAACAAAGCTGCGACCCGAGGTCGGCCCCCACCCGCCGCACGCAGCAGCGGCACGGCGGGTAAGAGGAAACGACCCGGCTCAGGAAAGGCAGAAGGCGTCAGCGCAGTCCGCCGCCAGTCAGCAACTGCTCGCCGGTGAGCCAGGCGGAATCATCCGACGCCAGGAACACCGCGACAGAAGCGATGTCGCCCGGCTGGCCGATGCGCCCGAGCGGGGTCTGCGCAATCGTCGCCTTTTCCATGTCGCCGCCGATGAAGCCGGCGCTCGTCGTGCCTTCGGTCTCGACGATGCCGGGGTTGAGCGCGTTGACGCGGATCTTGCGCGGGCCGAGTTCGCGCGAGAGCACGCCGGTGATCGCGTCCACCGCGCCCTTGGTGCCGGTGTAGATCGAACTGGCCGGCGGCGTGAGGCGGCTGACGACCGAGCCGATGTTGATGATACTGCCGCCCTCGGGCAGGTGCTTGACCGCCGCCTGCGTGACGAGCAGCAGGCCGAGCACGTTGGTGTTGAAGAGGCGGTGGAACTCCGCCTCCGTCACCTGCTCGATGGGTGAGAAGGTGTAAACGCCCGAGTTGTTGACGAGCACGTCGAGCCGTCCATAACGTTGGATGGCGGCGTCGATGATTCCCTGCGCCTCGGCGGCCTTGGACACGTCGCCACCCACGGCGACGGCTTGGCCGCCGGCCTTGGCGATGGCATCGACGACTTTGTCCGCGCCCTCCTTGCTGGAAGCGTAGTTGACGACGACGGAAGCCCCCTCGGCGGCGAGGGCTTTGGCGATGGCCGCGCCGATGCCCTTGGAGGCTCCGGTGACGACGGCGACTTTTCCGGTGAGTTTACTCATGGTTGTTTTCTTTCGAGTTGGTTGTAGAGCTTGTTCAAGGTTTTTAACCGAACGGTACACAAATACAGTCTCGACTCCGGGTGTCAAACAGATTATTGTATCGGAAGGTATGAAATCTGTAAAATCCCCTGCTCCGCCCGGCCGGCCGCGTGCCTTCTGCGTGGAGGGGGCGCTCGACCGGGCGCTGAAAGTCTTCTGGCGCAAAGGCTACGAGGGCACCTCCCTGACCGACCTGACGGCGGCCATGGGCATCAACCGTCCCAGTCTCTATGCCGCCTACGGCAACAAGGAGGCACTCTTCCGCAAGGTTCTGGACCGCTACATGGCTGGTGCCGCCGAGATCCTGCGCGAGAGCATGGAGAAGCCAACCTCCCGTGCGGCGGTCGAGCACCTGTTGCTTTCTTCCGCGGACGGGGCGACTTGCCCGGAGAATCCGCACGGGTGCCTGACGGTGCGTTGCGCGCTCTCCAGCGGCGAAGCGGCCGACTGCATCCGGCTTGAGATGGTTCGCTGTCGGGCGGACGGCGAATCGGTCTTGCGGCAGCGTTTGGAGCGTGCGCGAGCCGAGGGTGACTTGCCGGCGGACGCGAGTCCGGCCGACCTGGCGCGCTACGTGATGACCGTTCACCAGGGCATGTCCGTGCAGGCGGCGGGCGGTGCCAGCGGCGAACAGTTGCGCCAGGTGGTGGCGATGGCGCTGAAAGCGTGGCCACGGTAGGAGTGATCGACGGAAGGTTTCTTTGACAAACCGCGCCGGCCCCTGGCGAAATAGTCACCCATGGAAAAATCCACCGTCGAACAAATCCGCGCCCGCTTCGATGCCGACGTGGAACGCTTCTCCAACCTCGACACCGGCCAGAGCGCCACGGTCGATGCGCCGCTCTCGCTCGAACTGGTCGCGCGTTCTGCCGCCGCCTCCACCCCGCACGCGCGGGATCTGCTCGACGTGGGCTGCGGCGCGGGCAACTACGCGCTCAAGCTGCTCGGCGCCTTACCCGGGATGAACGTGACCCTGCTCGACCTGAGCGGTCCGATGCTGGCCCGCGCCGCCCAGCGCGTCGGCACGGCCACGGCCGGCGCCGTCAGAACCGTGCAGGCCGACATCCGCGAGGCCGGGTTCGCGCCGGCCAGCTTCGACCTCATCACCGCCGCGGCCGTGTTCCACCATCTGCGCGGGGAAGAAGAGTGGCGCGCCGTGTTCCGGAAGTGCCACGAGGTGCTCCGGCCCGGCGGGACCTTGTGGATCTCGGACCTGGTGGCGCACGATTCGCCCGCCGTGCAGGCCGTCCTGTGGCAACGCTACGGCGAGTACCTGGCCGGCCTGGGAGGACCGGCTTATCGGGACCAGGTGTTTGCCTACATCGAGGCGGAAGACTCGCCACGCTCGTTGGGCTTCCAGATCGACCGGTTGCGCGAGGCGGGCTTTGCCACCGTGGACGTGCTGCACAAGAACGCCTGCATGGCGACGCTCGGCGCCCGCAAGGCGTAGGGCGGGTGGTTCACTTCGGCTCGCCCTGCGCGGCGTTCGAGACGGCTTCCCACTCCTCCCAGGTGGCGAGGCGCTCCGCGTAGACGCCCCGCAGCCACGGCAGGCCGTCGCGGCCTAGGATGAGCCGCAGCGGCGGCTCCGGCGAGTCCACGAGTTGGAAGACCGCGTCCGGGGTCGCCTGCGGGTCACCGCGTTGCATGCTTTGCAGGCGACCGAACACCTGCTGGCGCAGACCGGCGTACTCTTCTTTGCCCGTGGCCATCTTCAGCGACGCGGGGCTGCCGAAGCTGGTCGCGTAGGCTCCCGGCTCGACGAGCGTCACCTTGATCCCGAAAGGTTTGACCTCCAGCGCCAGGCTCTCGTGCAGCGCCTCGAAGGCCCACTTGGTGGCGCAGTAGAGGCCGATGAGCGGCATCGCCACGTGCCCGAGGGTGCTGGACACCCCGACAAGGTGGCCGCCACCCTGTTGGCGCAGGAACGGCAGCGCGGCCTGGATGACCCGGAGCGTGCCCAGGAAGTTCGTGTCGAAGACCGCGCGGACTTCCTCCACGTTCACCTCCTCGGTCGTGCCGACCAGGGAGTAGCCTGCGTTGTTGAGCACCACGTCTA
>CAXUIU010000006.1:0-32938 GCA_964250955.1 uncultured Chthoniobacterales bacterium
GTTTTTCTTCCGTCAACGTCGCCGCAGGCGACACCGCAACCCGCAACGGCGGCCTCGCCGCCCTCTGCTTTTTGCCCTTGCGGCGGGGGCGGGCGTGCGTTTGCCTGCCGGACCGCATGAGCCCCGTCGATTCCTCCGCCGTGATTGTTCGTCCGAGGCCCTTGCAACCTCCGCCCTGGGTGCTGCTGGGGACGTTCGTGCCGTTGTACGCGCTCGACCAGGGGACGAAGTGGCTGGTGGACCGCCACCTCGAACTCGGCCGGGACCGCGCCGTGGTCGTGCCGGGGTTCTTCGAGATCGTCCACAGCCACAACCGCGGGGCGGCGTTCGGGATGTTCCAGGGCGCGGGGGTGTTCTTCCTCGCGTTGGCAGTGCTGGCGTTGGTGGTGCTGGCGGTGTTCTGGCGGCGGGGGGCGTTCGCGGAACGCTGGACGGCGGCGGGCGTGTGCCTGCTTTTGCCGGGGATCTTAGGGAATGTCACCGACCGGCTCGCGCGCGGGTACGTGATCGACTTTTTGTCGTTCGACCTGCACTTCCCGGGAGCGAACCCGTTCGCCACGTTCAACGTCGCCGACGCGTGCATCTGCGTGGCGGTGGGGTGTTTCTTGATCGGGTCGTTCCTCGAAGAGCGCCGCAAGAAGCGTTAGCCGCGCGGGTGGAACTTGTGGTGCACGGCCTTGAGCCGGCGCTGGTCGACGTGAGTGTAAACCTGCGTCGTCGAGATGTCGGCGTGGCCGAGCATTTCCTGGATGACGCGCAGGTCCGCGCCGTTGGTGAGCAGGTGCGTGGCGAAGGAGTGCCGCAGCAGGTGAGGATAGACGTTCACCGATAAACCCGCGAGCGCCGCGGCCTGTTTCACAATGGTGTACGCCTGCATGGTCGTCATGCGCCGGCCGCCCTGGGCCAGGAAAATTTCGCTGCCCGTGCGCTTGGTCAACAGCTTGGGCCGCCCTTCGGCGAGGTAACGCACGAGGGCCTCGCGCGCCTTGCCGCCGACGGGCACGAGGCGCGTCTTTTGCCCTTTGCCGAGCACGCGGATCATGCCCTCGTCGAGGTTGAGGTTTTCGAGCCGGGCGCGGACGAGTTCCGACACGCGCAGGCCGCTGGCGTAGAAGAGTTCGAGCATCGCGCGGTTGCGCAGAACCAGCCGGTGCCCGGTGTCGGGGGAGGGCTGCGCGGCGAGGAACTCCTCGACCTGCAACTCGTTGAGCGTCTCGGGCACGGTGCGGTCCAGCCGTGGCGGGCGGAGCGTCTCGCCCGCGTCACGCGGGATCTGGCCGGAGACGTGCAGCCGGCGCAGGAAAATTTTGATGGCGACGAGTTCGAGCTTCACGGACCCGGCGGCAAGGCCGTCGCGTTTGCGCGCGGCGAGGTACGCGGTGGCGTGCTCGGCGGTCACGTCGCGCGGGTGTTCGACGCCGTGGTGTTCCCGGACCCACGCGGCGAAACCCTCCAGCGAGCGCCGCACGCTGAGTTGGTAGTTGTCCGAAAGCCCGCGCTCGGTGGCGAGATGGCGGATGAACTGTTCGATGAAGGGTTGCATCAAGGGGCAGGCGGATCGTACACCTCGCGCACGCAGTAGAGGTCGCAGCGGTGCGCGGCCGAGTTGCGCAGGACCAGCACGTCGCCCGGCCGGGCGGCCAGCAGCGGCTGGGCGTGCGCGGCCGGTACTTCCGCCGAACGGTTGATCGCTTGGCGGTTGCGGGCGGTGAGGATGAAGTCGCCGTTGTTGCCGATGTGCGTCAGTTGCAGTGTTTCCTTCGCACCGTCCGCGCGGGTGTAGGTTTCCTGGTACGGGTGCGCGTCCGAATACTTTTTGAGGACCTCGGCGAAAGGCGCGCCACCGTGGAGTTCGGCGGTGATGTTGGCGAAGATCTGGTCGCGTTCCGAAGGTGGCATGGCGGTATCTTCGACGTAGAGGCAATCCACGGTGACGTGCCGCTGCCGCGTGAGCGCATGCAGGCGGCGGTGCCGTCCTTCGGCGAGCAGTTCCGGGCGGGCCAGATACCTCTCATGCAGACGCCGCAGAAACTCGCTGGCGCCAAAACGCACAAACGCCGCGTCCACCGCGCAGTCGAACATCACCCGGTCGCACGGCGCGAGGAGCATCTCCAGCAGCAAGGCGTCGTTGGTGGTGTCGGTGAGCGCGGCGACGTTTTCCGCCGCCACCGGGACGCACCGGCAAGAGATGCGCTGATAGTGCAGCAGTTCGGCCGGCACCGGCTCGCCGGATTGCCAGGCGTTCGCGCGGTCGAGCAACGTCGCGTCTTCGGCGCGGAGCGCACCGACGGCGAGGAAGATCATCACGCCGACGAGAAGTCGCATCGGCGTCATGGTACCCGGGAGAGCGCCGCGTGGTCAATCGTCGTCAGGCGGTGTCGGTGCTCGCCGAGTCGGGGGATGCAGTCGATGAGCGCGCGCGTGTAGGGATGCTGCGGGGCGCGGAGCACGTCCTCCGTTTTGCCCTCCTCGACCAGCCGGCCGCGAAACATCACCGCCACACGGTCGGCCAAGCCATGAAGAATGCCGAAGTTGTGCGTGATGAGCAAGATGCTCATACCGAGCCGGCCCTTCAACTCACGGAACAGGTCCATGATCTGCCGCTGCACGGTGGCGTCGAGCGCGGTGGTGGGTTCGTCGGCGACGAGGAGCTTGGGCCGGCAGGCGAGCGCCATGGCGATGACGACGCGCTGCGCCATGCCGCCGCTGAGTTCGTGCGGGTAGGCGAGCAGGCGTCTGGCGGGTTCGGTGATGCCGACCTCCGTCAGTGCGCGGACGATCTCCGCGTCGCGCGCGCGGCGGTTGGCGGGTACGTCGGGGCGGTGCAGGGCGAGGACCTCGTCCATCTGCGCGCGGACGGGCAGCACGGGGTTGAGCGTCGTGCCGGGGTCCTGGAAGACGTACGCGATCCCGCCGCCGCGCACGGCGCGCAGTTCGCGCTCGGGCAGGGTGAGGAGGTTCCGACCGTCCAGGAGGATTTCGCCGGCCTCGTAGCGCGCAGGCGGCTCAGGCAACAGGCGAGTCATGGCGAGCGCCGTGACGCTCTTGCCGCTGCCGCTCTCGCCGACGACCGCGAGCGTCTCGCCCGCACCGACGGCGAAGCTCACGTCGTCCACCGCCGCCGGGCCGCCGGGCGCGAAACGGATCGTCAGGCGGCGGACTTCAAGGAGCGGCATCAGCGGTTCAATCTTTGCCCAGCAACCCGCGCAACGTCTTCGCCTCGTCGGGGTAGCGGATCACCCGCGACGCGTCGGCCACGCGGTTGATGTCCCCTTCGTGAAAAGCGCGGCTGCCCGAGTCGAGCACCGTCAGGAACGCGTAGTGGTCCCTGTAGCGTTCGAGGTCGTACCAGCGGCAGAACACGTCGTTGGCCACCGCGTGCGAAGAGGTCTTGTTCGTGGAGGTCATCGTGATGATGAGGTGATCCTTCGCGCGCTTGTTGCGCACGAAAAAATCGACCTTCACCGTGCGCCCGAAGCGGCCGTCGATGGAAAAGTTCTCGATGTGGTCGGGCCGCTCCACGCTCAGGAAGTCCGCGAAAAAGATCTGGTGGAAGTCGGTTTTGTTCTTGAAGGTCAGCGTGTAATGCAGGTCGGCGGTGCGGATGCACGCCTGCGCGAGGCGCAGCACGGCATCGGCGAGGTCGGCGTCCGGGTACAGCGACACGGCGAGTTCGCCGCCCTTGTGCTCGACGCCGAGACCCTGGCAGACCTCGTGCAGGAGGCTTTCGCGCTTCTCGTGCCCATCCATCTGCACCTGCCGGCTGCCCAGGTAGCCGAACGTCCGCCCGCCGTCCGTCAGGCGCGCCGAGAGGAACATGTCGTCCGCTGCTTGTTGAACAACCTCGATGGGCGCGCCGTCGGGGTATACGAACGGCGTCGTCAGCCGCGCCGTACCATCCGTGCGCACCTCGAACGCCTTGGCCAATCCGAGCGCCTGTAGCCGGGCATGGAACTCGTGTGGGTCGGGTGGGACAGGCAGGTGCATAGGAGTATGGAAGCTTCGCACCTGCGGCGCGCAAGCAATTTTCCTCCCTACGCAAACCGATCATCCGTCCACGGATCAGCGGTGTTGCTGTAGCCACGCACTTCCCAGAAGCCGAGCTTATCCTCCGCGAGAAACTCAATGGTCCGCACGAACTTCGCCCCCTTCCAAGCATAGAGCTTCGGGAGGATGACACGGGCCGGGCCGCCGTGTTCCTTGGGAATCGGCTTGCCGTCGAACTGCGTTGCCACCAGCACGTCGTCGTCCAGGCAGTTCTCTATCGCCGTGTTCGTCGAATACCCGTCGTAGCTCGTGAAATACACGAACCGCGCGTCCGGCTTCGGCCGCACCAGATCGACCAGCGTGAAGAACGCCACGCCCGACCAACGGCAGTCGTACTTGCTCCAAGTCGTCACGCAGTGGAAATCGCTCACGTCCTCGAAGGGCGGCAGTGCGTGGAACTCCTCCCACGACAACGATACCGAGTTCTCGACCAACCCACGGATCTCCAGCCGCCAATCGGGCAGCTTGACCACGGGCTGGATGCCCAGGTCGAGCACGGGAAACCCCGTCGTGAGATGTTGACCGGGCGGCAGTCGATCGTGCGAACGCACCAACGACTTTTCCTTACCGGCCTGCTTGCGCGCCCAGCGTTCCTTGCGCTCGGTCAGGGTGTCGCTCATTCCTCGGAGTCGTCGCGCGAGCCACCGCGCGGAGCGGTCTTCCTCGAACGTTTGGCATCGAGCGCCTTGATCTCGTCGCGCAACTGCGCCGCGCGTTCGTAGGCTTCCTGCGAGATGGCACTTTCCATTTCGCGGCGCAGCTTTTCGGTCTTGCTGACGGGCTGCTTGGCGCGCAGTTCCTCGCTCCACTCGTCGAGGAACGCCAACTCGGCGCTTTTCTCGGCGTCGGCCTGCTCGTGCTCGTTGTAAAAGGCCACGATCAGATCGCGGCCTTTTTCGATTTCCTTGAGCGCGGCGTCCACGCGGCGTTTATCGAGATCGATGGAGGCGCGGGCGCGCGTGTTCATCATCTGCACGTAAGGGATGAACTGGTCGAAGGCCCACGTGATGTCGTCGCGGTCGGTGTGCTCACGCACGAAGGCGAACATCTCCAGGTTGCGCGCCGTGTCGCGGACCACCGCCGGGAAATCCTCCAATTGGAACAGGCTCAGGTAGCGGTGGTAATACTGGATGCCTTCCTGCTGCAATTCGCCGCAGTCGTCGGCCGAAAGCTCATACTTCTCGCCCTTTTTGTCAGCAGCCATCGCGCGACCCTGGTGGTAGGACAGGAGCGATTCGCAGCTTTTCGGCCGCGTGCCGTCGGGGCGGCCGGTCATCTCCATTTGGATGAGGCCCAAGTCGAGGCGGAGTTGGACCTTCTCGCGTCCATCACTGCCCATGATCTTGCGCACCTTGATCTGGCCCGGTTCGTGGGACCAACCCTCTAAAAGATCATTCAAATCCTGGCTCATGGATGCGGTGGTGCCCCCTTTCAGGCGGTCACAGCTTCGCGCTCCTTGGCGCTTTCGTCCAATTCCATCGTGCCTTTGTACTTGGGCGGGTCTTCGGAGAGGCCGAAGTTGCCGGCGGTCAGCTCGGCGACGCGGGCCAGTTCGTCGTCGGTGAGTGCGGGTGCGTCGGCGGCCCGGGCGAACTCTTCGAGTTGCTCGGCGTCGTAGATGTTGGGCAGGGTGGAGGCCACGCGGTCGTCGGCGAGCAGCCACAGGAGCGCCGCCTGTCCAAGCGTGCGGCCAGGGCCTTCGAGGAAGCGGAGTTGATCCACCTTCTTGATGCCGTTGAGCAGCCAGGAGCGCGGCCGGTGAACGCGGTGGTCGGTCGGCGGGAACACCGTGTCCTCGGTGTACTTGCCCTCCAGCATCCCGCTGGAATGGGTCACGCGGATGAGGAACATCGTGTCCTTGCCCGCGCGTTCGGCGGCCTCGTGAATCGCGCGGCCGGGGTGGGGTTCAAGCAAGTTGTAAATGTGCTGGACGCTGGTGACGTTGCGTCGCTCCACGCCGCGGACCCCCTCGTACATCCAGCCGATGGCCGGCCCGAGCGCGAAGCCGGTGTGGCGCACCTTACCGGAGGCGACGAGGTTGTCGAGCGTCTCCCAGACGGCGTCGTCGTCCACCTCGGCCATGCCGATGTTGTGGAGCTGGAGCAGGTCGATGCGATCCGTTTTGAGGCGGCGCAGAGCGTTCTCGGTGGCCAGGGTGATGGCCGCGGGCGAAAAGTCATGCGGGATGGCACGCTGACCACGCCGGGCGTCGGAGCCGTGGTTGGCCACGTCGTAGCCGATCTTGGGGGCGATGACGATGTCGTCGCGCCGGGTCGGGAACGCTTTGGCGATCAGTTCCTCGCTCAAGCCGTTGCCGTAGGTGTCGGCGGCGTCGAAGAGTGTCACGCCCAGGTCGAGCGCGCGGTGCATGAGCGCGACCGCTTCGCCTTCCGTGAACTGCCCCCACCAGCCGGTCGAGATCGTCCAAAGCCCGAAGCCGACGGCGCTGACAGTGAGATCGGTGTTCCGATAGGTGCGGAATTGCATAAGCTCACCGGAAATTTAGCGCGATTGGGTGGGGGTGCAAGGCAGGCCAGAATTTGTCCGCAGATTACGCAGATTTCCGCAGATCAGAAAAAGGGAGGAAGAACATTCTCCGTCCTTCCTTCTCTTCTGGAATCTGCGGAAATCTGCGGACAAATTCTGGCTCTGGCGCGGAGAGGGCTTATCTTTCAACATGACAGCCGCCTATCCTGACACCGCCCTGCTCATCGTCGGCCATGGTTCGACGGTGAACCCAGACTCCGGCGCGCCGAGCCTCGCGCACGCCGCGGCCATCCGACGGCGGGGGACGTTCGCACGGGTGGCGTGTGCGTTCTGGAAGGAAGAGCCGGCGATGCGCGACTGGCCGCTGCTCTTCGACGACGACCCGGCGATTCGCCGCGTGTGCGTCGTGCCCAACTTCATCAGCGAGGGGTACTTCACCCGCACGGTCATCCCGCGCGAACTCGGCCTCGGCTTCGGACCTGACGGTACGCCCGAGCCCGTCACCGCGCGCCACGGCCAGGATTGGGTTTACTGCCCGCCCGTCGGCAATCACCCGGCCATGACTGACCTCCTCCTGGCCCGCGCCCGCGAGGTGGCTCCCGGCGTGCTGGAAAACGAGACGAGCCTGCTCATCGTCGGCCACGGCACGGGCCTCAACGACAACAGCGCCGTCGCCGCCAAGCGCCAGGCCGAACTCCTGCGGGAACGCTCGGACTACGCCGCCGTGCTGAGCACCTACATGGAGGAACCGCCACTTATCGCCGACTGGGCCAAGCTCACCGCTACGCCCAACATCGTCGTGGTCCCCTTCTTTATCTCCGACGGTCTGCACAGCTATCAGGACATCCCTGTGCTGCTCGGCATCGAGTCCGAGCCGACTGCCAGTGCCAGCGAGCGTCTACGGGGGGGCGAGGTGTTCGCGCACAACCCGCACCACCTGCACGACCGCGCGCTGTACTACGCGAGTGCCATCGGCACGGAAGCGCATTTTGCCGACATCATCGTGGCGCAGACCCTGGGCGCTCTGGAAGCCGCCGTCCCTGCGTGAAGGAGATTTTTCTCATCGGCCAGATCCTCGTGCAGGCGTCCGCGGACGGCGGCCACGTACTGCGCCACCGCGATGACGCCGACTCTGCCGTCGATGCCCTCGAACCCCACACCGACCCCGAGGACGCCGCCGCGCTCGCGCTCTATGACGACGCCGGCGCGTACCGCCCGCTGAAGACTGCGCCGAACCTGCGACGCGGCTGGCGTCTCGCCGTTCCCGACGCGGAGGGGCTGCGGCTGGCGCTGGAACTCTTCTACCCGGCGCGGCTGGGTGCGTGGCGGGCATTCGGGGCCGGCCGGCTCGACGCGACGCCCCTGCGCGAAACCCTCGGCCGGCAGACGGGCATGTACCGGGTCACCGGCAAGCTCACCGACGAACAGGCGGACGCGCTGATCGGGCGGTTCTGCCGTTCGGACGGCGGGTGCCTGCGCACGATCCTCTGGCGGCGCGACGCGGCGGGAAGCGTGGCTTCCACGCGGCTGCCGGCGGAGAAGTTCGACCCGGCGTGTGACCAGGCGACGGGCGAGAAGGCCGGTTCCGACTTCGCCCCGCTGCTCTGCCAGGAAGCGTGCAACCTCCTCGTGGCCGAAGCGCGCGCGGTCGTGAAAGGTGAACGGCCTCCGGGGGAATAGACCGCCTTTTTGCGGGTCCATCCATCCACGCGGGGCGTATGTCCCGTGTTCAGTGCTTTGGCTATGCTCCTGCGCGCCCGCAACGTGGTCACCATGGACGGTCCGCCGCTCGCCGACGGCGCGGTGCTCGTGCGCGGTAACCTCGTCGCCGCCGTCGGCGCGTGGGTCGACCTGCGGCGCGGATATCCCGTCGAACCCGTCACCGACCTCGGCGAGGTGACGCTGCTGCCCGGGTTCATCAACGCCCACTGCCACCTCGACTACTCCGGCCTGCGCCACGCCATCCTGCCGCCGAAGAGCTTCGCAGAATGGGTCGGCCGGATCAACGCCCTGAAGCGTTCCCTGCACGAGGACGACTACCTCGCCGCCATCGCCCGTGGTTTCCGTGAGTACGCCCGCTGGGGGGCGACCACGCTGCTCAACGTCGAGTCTTTCCCCGAGTTGATGTGGAAGATGCCCGTCCCGCCGCTGCGGACATGGTGGTTCTACGAGATGATCGACGTACGCCGCGCCATTCCGACGGAGGAACTCGTCGCCGGCGCGCTGCTCTTCTTCCAGGAAGGACACGCCGAGAGCCGCCCCGGTTGGCTCGGCGGCGGGGGGCTGAGCCCGCACGCGCCCTACACCGCGTCAGCCGAGATGTATCGCCTCACCCGCGACGTGGCCGCACGCACCGGGATGCCCTGGACCACGCACCTCGGCGAATCACGCGATGAACAAGACATGTTCGTGCGCGGGCGCGGGCCGTTGTACGACTTCCTGGCCAAGCTGGGGCGACCGACCGAGGACTGCGGCCGGGGCCGCTCCGCGTTGGCGACGCTCACCGCCGCCGGCTGTCTCGGGCCGGAGTGCATCGCCGTCCACCTCAACGAGTGGGAGGAGGAAGACTTCGGCCTCATCGCTCCCGGCGGGCCGCTGGCGGGAATGTCGGTCGTCCACTGTCCGCTGAGTCACCGTTATTTCCGTCACCGGGAGTTTCCTTGGGAAAAGCTGTGCGCCTTACCGGTTAACCTGTGCGTGGGCACGGACAGTCCCGCGAGCGACGGTTCATTCTCGCTTTTGGAAGAATTGCGCGCGCTTTCTGCGTCTGTGCCTTCGCTTTCACCGGATGCATTATTGAGAACAATCACCCGCGCCCCCGCCCGTGCACTTGGCTTGGATGGTCGTCTGGGATGCATCCGACCGGGTACTTCCGCAGACTTGATCGCAATCCCTTGTGGAGAAGCTGGCACGCCAAACACAATCTATGCCGAAATCCTTGCCTGCCGCGAGCCAACGGTGTGGCAAATGGTGAACGGAACTTCCTTATCTCCTTCGCGCACTTGAAAATGTTTCGGATTTAAGAATTTAGTTGCTTTTCAATTCTCAGTTTTGCGATAAACGTGGCTTCATCGTTCATTTAATCATCCGTTAGTCATTCCTTTCCTGCCCTCATATGGCCAAGATTGTCATCATCGACGACGAGCCGACCATGGTCGAAGTCATCTCGACTTTGTGCCGTGAAAACGGCCACACCGTTTCTCCCTTCAACTCGGCCGAAAAGGCTTTGGAGGAACTCCCCGGCATCAATCCGCAGGTCGTCATTGCCGATATCAAGATGGAGAAGGTCACCGGCTTCGACGTGCTCCAGGAGTGCCGCCGCACGCTGCCGCAGACGGCCGTGATCCTCATCACCGCCTACGCGTCGGTGGAAAAGGCGGTCGAGGCGATGAAGCTCGGCGCGTACGACTTCATCACGAAGCCCTTCAAGATCGACGAGTTGAAGTTCACCGTGCAGCGCGCCTTGGATTATCAGTCGGCCGTGCGCGAGAACGTGTACCTCAAGAAGGAAGTCAAGAACCGCTACCGTTTCGAGAACATCGTCGGCACCAGCCGCGCCATGACGGAGGTGTTCAACCTCATCAGCAAGGTCGCTGACACGGACAGCACGATCCTGATCCAGGGCGAAAGCGGCACGGGCAAGGAACTTGTCGCCCGTGCGCTGCATTTCAATTCCAAGCGCCAGAACGCACCCTTCGTGGCCGTAAACTGCTCGGCGCTG
Organism: uncultured Chthoniobacterales bacterium; assembly: GCA_964250955.1. Lineage (GTDB taxonomy): Bacteria > Verrucomicrobiota > Verrucomicrobiia > Chthoniobacterales > SZAS-18 > CAHJWO01. The sequence goes on from CAXUIU010000006.1 coordinate 10,256, forward strand.
CCCGAGAACCTCTTGGAGAGCGAACTCTTCGGCCACAAGAAGGGAGCCTTCACCGGGGCGTTCCAGGACAAGATCGGCCTCTTCGAGGAAGCCGAGGGCGGGACGATCTTTTTGGACGAGGTCAACTCGATGGCGCTCTCGTTGCAAACGAAGCTCCTGCGCGTGTTGCAGGAACGCATGATCCGCCGCGTAGGTGATACGAAGACCGTGCCGATCAACGTGCGCGTGGTGGCGGCGTCCAATGAGCAGCTCCAGGCCAAGATGCGCAACGGCTCGTTCCGCGAGGATTTGTACTACCGGCTGGCGGTCATTCCGATGGACCTGCCGTCGTTGCGTGAGCGCGTGGAAGACATCCCGCTCCTGGTGAACTACTTCTTGCAAAAGAACTCCAACCAGACCAACACGGAGCCCAAAAAGATCGAGTCCGAGTCGCTCGACACCTTGGGCCGCTACGCGTGGCCGGGCAACGTGCGTGAACTGGAAAACTCCATCGAGCGCGCGTGTGCGTTGTGCGAGGATGGGCTCATCCGCGTGGTCGATCTGCCGCCGCATATCCAGGGCCGGCAGGGTGGGGCGGCGGGTGAGAACAACATCATCGAGATGCCTATCGGACTGCGGTTGGAGGAGTTTATCGCCAACGAGGAACGCGCTTACATCGAGCAGACCCTGCGGCACAACAACGGTTCGCGCGAAAAGACGGCGAGCATGCTGGGCATCAGCATGGCAACGCTGTACCGCAAGCTGGAGTTGAAGAGCAAGCAGCGGGCGTGATCAACTGCGGGCGGGTTGCGTCCCGTCCGCGACCCATTGTAGGTACGCAGGCAACCCGGCGGTGAGTTCGATGGCAACGATCTCCGGGATCTCGTAGGGGTGAAGCGTTTTTAGGCGTGCTTCCAGTTGCGGGTACATCTCGCGCCGAGTTTTGAACAGGGCGAGCACCTCCGCGCTCTCGGTTTGCTCGCCTTGCCAGATGTAAACACTCATCACGCCCGGCAGTATGTTGCCGCACGCGGCGAGTCGCTCCCCCACCAGCACGCGCGCCGCTTCTCGCGCCTGTGCGGCGTCGGGGAACGTCGAGAACACCAACAGGAAGTCTGCCATGCACTCAGCAGACGCGCGACCATGCCCGAACACAAGCGCTGAAGTCCAGGCTTGCGACCGCGGCGGCATCGGGTTGCAATCGCGCATGCCCAGCCGACTCATCTTTTGCGCCGTCCTTCTGTGCAGCCTGCTGCTCGCGGCAACCTCCAGCCGGGCGCAGGTGCCTCCCTCGTCTCCCACCGCGGAGGCCGTCACCCCGCTTGACGCGCCGCTGCCGGAAGGCACCGAGACGCTGATCACCTGCCAGTTGACGAAAGCGCCCACCGTGGCCGAGACACGCATCTTCGACTCACCGAAGGACGCCGACACCGCCAAGGGCACCTGGCACTACCGGCTCTGGATTCCTGTCGGCTACGCCGCCGCACCGCTCAAGAAATGGCCGGTCATGTTCATCATGGCGGCGGGCGGCAACGCCAACATGGGAGCCATGGCCGACCACCTTAAGACCAAGGGGTTCGTCGTGGTACTGCTGATCAATTCTAAGAACGGTCCGTGGGGACCGGTGATGGGCAACTTCCTGGCGGCGCACGACGACGTGGTCAAGCGCGTGCGGATCGACGAAACGAAGAAGTTCGCCACCGGGCAGTCGGGCGGGACACGGGGGAGTTCGCTCCTCGTGCAGGCGCGGCCAGGGTTTGTCGGGCTGGTGATGCAGAGCGCGGGACCTGCCTCGGTGCGTGGCGCATACGACGTGCAGGGCATCCGCGGCAACCCCCGGCTCTACGTCGGCATGACGATGGGTGACACCGACCAGAACAAGGATGAGGTCGAGCGCACGAAGGCCGCCATCGGCGCACCCGCGAGGTTCCAGGCGTTCTCCTTCAAGGGCGGCCACGAATGGGCACCCAAGGAAACCATCGAACCAGCGCTGACATGGGTGGAAAGCAAAGCCGGCATGTGACAAAACAAAAAACCTTCCCCGGTGAAAGGGAAGGTTCTTTGGCGAAGATCGGAGAACTTTAGTGGTTCGGCTTGAACGCCAGCGGCGCGTCGCCTGCGGCCATCGCGGCGTGCTGCGCGTCGGTGCAGGGAGCGTTGGTGGGCACGGCAACCGGGGCATCGCTCATGCCGGTGAGATTATTTTCGAGGAGGTAACGCTCCACGTCGTCGCCGCTCACGTCCGCGAGCATCTGGCCGTCGATCTCGACGCAGGGAGAAAGCGGCTGGCCGCTTTTCTGTTCCATCTCCCAGCGGAACGCCGGGTTCTGGATGATGTCCTTTTCAGTGTAGGCGAGGTCGTGCTTCTGGAGGATGGCGCGTACGCCGGCACTCCAGCCGCAATAGGTTTTGAGGTAGGCGGTAATTTCTGGTTTCTCCATAAGAGTGGAAAATGAGACTTTCGGTTACCAGAATTTTCGTCTGAGCCGAAGGAATGTCAACGGTCTCCATCAGTCGGTGGATGGGGACGGCCAAATCACTTCGAACCGCCGGGATGAAGATGAGCAAGCGCATAAAGATCCCTCGCTCCGAAGTCGGCTAGGTCCACAGACTTCATTCTGCAATTATACTGGCGGATGGAAGGGGCCGCGTAAGCGAGGCCCCAACCGGCGGCAAGCGCTTGTTGCACCTCGGAAGCGTTTGCTAGATAGACATAATGATTATGCACCACGTTGGGAGGCAAAAGGACCGAGATCATCGGTTCCCAGCCGCCGACTACTACCAAGTTTTCGCCCGGCAGGTTGGCTTCGGTAAAATGTACAAACTGGGTGGCACCCACAATCATTTGCAAGCGTGCCCGGTGGTCAGCGAGGATCGCTCCTGGCTGGGCACCGGCAGAAGACCATTCTAGAAACGGGGAAACTACGAGGCAGGCACAGCAAACCTGGAAAGCGGGGCGCGGAGTGAAACGCACGAGCAGGAACAGGGTGGCAGGAATCACCGGCAGCAGATAACCGGCTTGATCCGGCAGGCGAAGGTACGCCGCCACGTAGAGCACAACGGTCAGTAGAAGGGCTGGAACGATCATCCGGTTGGCTGGCTGCTCAACCGGTGGACGGCGCAGCCGACACCAACGCAGGAGCGCCGCGCCGATGCCGATCGTCAAACCCAAGAGGCCCAATGAGCCCCAAACCTGCCAGGTACCCAACTTGAGGATAGTACCCGCGTCGGGGCGATCGTGCTGGTAGAAGGTGAAAAACTCTGATCCGTAACGATGCCAAACGGGAGCGAACAAGGTCACCCCACTCAGAATGGATGCGCTGGCGAACTCGGCAAGGCCGCGCCACCGCCCCGGCCCGGCAGCGACGCCATAGAGAACCAGTAGGATCGGGAACAACATCGCGCCAGTTGTCATCCGGCAGCCGATTCCGAAGCCCAGAAAGATACCGGCAAGCAGCGGACGATTTTCGCAGGCCATCCAGATCGCCAGCCAAGTAAACGCCAACGCCCACACGTAGTCCTTTGTAGTGACGCTGTTGACGTAGAAAACAGGTGTGGCAGCGAGCGCGGCTACCAGAAGGAGGTTATCCTGCACCCGCAGCCGCCGCGCAACCCGCCACACCGCAAAACAGGTAACCAAGCTCATGACCGCGCTCAAAGCGTTGAGCGCGATGGGTCCCCCTTCCCAGAACCACGAACTGACGATCTCGTGCACAGGGTAGCCTGGGAACCGAGACACTTCGTATACGCCCGTCTCGGAGATAGCCCTCGCGGTCCGTGCCACTCGCCAACTATCGTTCTCCACGCCGTATCCGGCGTCGATAAACGCAAGCCGCGAAAGCGCAATCAAAGCTAACAGCAGCGCCGCCGTCCCGTACGTCCACCGCCACTTCCGAAAACCGTAGGCATTCACGATGCTTCGGAAAGCAGAAAAAGTACCACGATGATGCGACCACCTCTGTTGTCCAATGTCTGACGCCAAAAAACCGGCAAGCCTCGCGGCCTGCCGGTTCTTCTGGGTCTGCCTTGTTGAAGGGCAGAAACTTTACTTCTTCTTCGAGTCGCCGGGGCGGTACTCGTCCTGGGCGGCTGCGAAGGCCTGTTCGAGGCCCACCATGTCCTCGCCGGGACGCAGGTTGTCGAACGCCTCGCTCTCGCGCTTGAGGTCTTCCTCGCTGTAGTTGGCGGCCTTGACCGACAAGCCGATGCGGCGCTCGCCCTTGTCCACCTTGATCACGCGCGCCTCGACCTCTTGGCCAACCTTCAGCACGTCCTTGACCTTGGAAACATGGTCCTCGCTCAACTGCGAGATGTGCACCAAGCCGTCGATGTCGTCCTTCAACTGCACGAACGCACCGAAGGAGGCCAGCTTCGTGACCTTGCCCGTGACCAGATCACCGATCTTGTACTTCGTGTCGATATCCTTCCACGGGTCGCCGTCGAGTTGCTTGACGCCAAGGGAGATACGCTGGTTCTGCTTGTCGATGTCGATGACCACGGCCTCGACCTCGTCGCCCTTCTTGAGCATCTCGCTCGGCTGGTTGATCTTGCGCGTCCAGCTCATGTCGGACACATGGATCATGCCGTCGATGCCTTCCTCGATCTCAACGAACGCGCCGTAGGCGGTCATGTTGCGGACCTGGCCCTTCACGACGGTGCCGGGCGGGTACTTGGTCGAGATCTCGTCCCACGGGTTGCCTTCCAACTGGCGCAGGCCAAGGCTGATCTTCTGCTCGTCCTTGTTGACACCCAACACCGCGGCTTCGACTTCCTGGCCGACGCTGAGCACGTCCGCCGGACGCACGATGCGCTTGGTCCAAGAAAGCTCCGAGACGTGGATAAGACCCTCGACGCCCTCTTCCAGTTCCACGAATGCGCCGTACGGCACGAGGCTCGTGATCTTGCCCTTGACGCGCTTGCCGATGGGGAAACGCTCCTCGATTTTGTCCCACGGGTTGCTCTGGAGTTGCTTGAGGCCGAGGGAGACACGCTCCTTCTCCTTGTTGATGTCGAGCACCTTGACGGTGACCGGTTGGCCCGTCTTGAGCATCTCGCTCGGGTGGCTCAGACGACCCCACGTCATGTCGGTGATGTGCAGCAGGCCGTCGATGCCCGTCAGGTCGATGAACGCGCCGAAGTCGGTCAGATTCTTGACCGTGCCGTCGACGATGTCGCCGATCTTGACGGTTTCCAGGAACGCCTGACGCTTGGCGTTGCGCTCGGCCTCGATGAGTTCGCGGCGCGAGAGGACGACGTTTTTGCGGTCGTCGTTGATCTTGACGATCTTGAAGTCGTACGTGTTGCCGACGAACTGGTTCAGGTCCTTCGGCGGGGTGATGTCGATCTGGCTGCCGGGCAGGAACGCCTCGACGCCGATGTTGACCATGAGGCCGCCCTTGACCACGCTCTTGACCTTGCCCTTGATGAGGCCGTCGCCGTGAAACACACTGACAATCTTCTCCCAGTTCTGGCGGTGGAGGGCTTTTTCGCGGGACAGGATGACCATCCCCTCGTCATTCTCGAGACGTTCGAGGAGCACGTCGATCTCGTCGCCCACTTCGATGTTGTCGAGGTCGTCGAATTCGCCGGTGGGGATCACCCCTTCGGACTTGTAGCCAATGTCCACGAGCACCTCACGGGGGCGAACTTCGAGGATGTGGCCTTTGATGATGGTTCCCTCGCGGAAGTCCTTGACGGACCGGGCGATGAGATCCTGCATACTTTGCATGGCGGCAGCAGCGGGCATTTGGATATCAGAGAAAACGTCCTGAGCGAGGAGCGGCGGCGATAGCCGGCGCGGGCGCGCGAACGGTTTGGGGTTGGTGTTTGGTTTGGGTTCCCAGCGTACCGAGCCGTCGTGGCCCGGACACAGGGGACGGACAGCCTACCTGTAAAAACGGTTGTGGCAAGCCGAAAACTCGCCCTTTGCACGGGTGCGTTGCACCGGGTAGCCTCCCGGTGTTTCTGCGACGATGCCATTCTCTCGCCGGTCTTTCCTTGCCTTGCTCGGCCTGTCGGGTGCGGGCGCGCTGACGGGTCGTGCCGCCGAAGGTGGTTCCGGGACGCACGAGGTTCTGCGCCAGCGCGACGGCGAGGGTTCGTGCGGTCCGTGCGCGGTGGGCAACGCGCTGCTGCGCGGCGACGCCGCCGGCCGCCGGGCGTTCGGCGCGCTGCCGGGGAGCACAGCCGACGCGCGGCTGGATGCGCTGGTGACCCGCTATGGCCGGCAACCCTCGGAGACGTATGGCGCACGGCGGATGCGCTTCGAGCCGGGGCAGGGCATTGCCAACGATGATCTTCTCCATCTGACAAACGATTTCCTGGCCGCTTCGCAACTGCCGAACGCCCAGGGCCAGTGGCTCGACCGGGCAGGCGAAGAAGCGGGTACGGCGCAAGTCCGGCGCGTGCATGGTCTGCTGCGCGCCTCGCTGGCGCGCGGACTGCCGGCGGTGGTGGAAATCCGCTCGTTCGCCGCGGACCCGGGCTCCACGAAAGAACCTTGGGTGAACCTCTCCGCCCATTGGCTCGCGCTGGCGTCCGTGGACGCCGACCTCGCCGCCGAGGCGCTCGGGTTCGGGTGCCGCTTCGCCGATTCGAGCAGCGGGCGGGAGGTGCCGGCGTTCGTGTCCGCGGAGATTTTCCGGCCCTTCAACGCCACGCGCGGCTTCCGGCTGAAGCCCGATGGCAGCAAGGAATGGCTCTGGATCACGGGCCGGCCGTACCTGCTGCTGACGATTCCCGACCTGCCGATGTACGCCAACACCCGCGGCAACTCCGCCCGCACGCTGGTCGCACTGACGTACCTGCTTGCCCGGCCGGGCAACGCCTGATCACACCCCGGCGAACAGAGGCCGATGGTGAGATTGGTTCTGTAGCCTCGTCTCTTCTCGCCAGCCTTTGTTGCTAAACTCGGCTTTGTTAGAGCACGCTGTGAGCAGCAAAATTGTGCTTGCCGCCGCGTGCCGTCGCCCCTTTGCTCTCCGCCTGCACATGGCACCCCAACCCCTCAAAGTCGGCGTCGTCGGCCTCGGCGTTGGCCGCTGGCACCTCCAACGCTACCAGGAAATCCCCGGCGTCACGATCCAGGCCCTCTGCGACCAGAACGCCGACGTCCTCGGCCGCACCGCCAAGGAGTTCGGCGCGCGGCAGACGTTCACGGACTTCGACCGCTTCCTCGAGGGCGCGGACCTCGACGCCGTGTCGCTGGCCGTGCCCAACTTCCTGCACAAGCCCATGACCCTCGCCGCACTCGACCGCGGCCTGCACGTCCTCTGCGAAAAACCGATGGCCCTCAACGCCGCCGACGCGCTCGAGATGCGCGCCAAGGTCCGCGCCACGGGGAAGAAGTTCATGATCCACTTCAACCAGCGTTTCCTCGCGCAGAACCAGTTCTTCAAGACGCTGATCGACGCGGGCAAGCTCGGCGACATCTACTACGCGACGACCGGCTGGAGGCGGATGCGCGGCATCCCGAAGTTCGGCGGCTGGTTCGGACAAAAGAAGATGAGCGGCGGAGGACCCTTGATCGACCTGGGCGTCCACATGCTCGACCTCGTGCGCTGGCTCGTCGGCAGCCCCCGGGCCGTCACGGTGTCGGCCAGCACGTACTCGCACCTCGGCCAGAGCCTCGCGCGCGAACAGCGGAAGGAGTTCGACGTGGAGGACCTCGCCGCGGCGCTGATCCGCTTCGACAACGGTGTGAGCCTGATGCTGGAAGTCAACTGGGCGCTCAACTTCGAGGAACGCGAGAAAGTCTTTCTCGAACTCAGCGGCACCAAGGGCGGGCTGTCCAACGTCACCTTCGACTACAAGGACACGACAACGTGCATCTTCCGCGAGGAAAACGGCGCGATGGTCAAAACCGTGCCGCTCAAGTACCCGGAGGCGCAAGAGCACGCGCAGGCGCACTTCGTCCGCTGCATCCGCGAGGATCTGGAACCGAGCGCCGGAGCGAGCGACGGCGTGGAGATCATGCGCATCCTCGACGCCATCTACGCCAGCGCCCTCGACCAGCGCGAGGTCGTGATGAAGGAAATCGACTTCACGCACCCGCTCGTCGAAGGCGCACCGGCCGTGTCGGTCGAATAAGCCGGCGACGACGTTTTGCGTCCCGCGCCCTTCCCTCTGTGGAAACCCGCGGATGAGCTTTGATTCTTATCGCATGTCCGACTCGACCTCCCCTACCGATTTGCCCCGACCCGAGTACCCGCGTCCGCAGTTCGTGCGCCCTGACTGGCTGTGCCTCAACGGCCCGTGGGAGTTCGAGATCGACGCGGGCGACAGCGGCTACGAGCGCAACCTGCACAAAAAGCCCAAGCTCGAACGGACGATCACCGTGCCCTTCTGTCCGGAAGCGCCGCTCTCGGGCGTGGGCGTCACCGACTTCATGGCCGCCGTGTGGTACCGGCGCACGGTCACGGTGCCCGCCGATTGGCGCGGGAAAACGATCCTGCTGCACTTCGGCGCGGTCGACTACGACGCGACCGTGTGGGTCAACGGCGAGCCCGTCGGCCGTCACCGCGGCGGGTTCACGCCCTTTACGGTGTCACTCAAGAGCGTCGCGCGGGCGGGGGAGGAGATCACGCTGGTCGTCCGCGCGCAGGACACCCCGCAGGAGCCTAAACCCCGCGGCAAGCAGTCCCAAGGGTACGGCAACCAGGGCTGCTTCTACTTCCGCACCACCGGTATCTGGCAGACGGTCTGGCTGGAACCGGTGCCAGAAGTCCACCTGCGGCGTACGCGCATCACGCCCGACCTTGCCAACGGCTGCTTCCACTTGGAACAGCCTCTTTCCAACAATCGTCCGGGGTTGAAGTTCCGCGCCGTGCTCTCCGACGAAGGCGGCGAGGTCGTCCGTGCCGAGACCCGCGCCGACCTCGACCTCGCCCCGCGCGTGACGCTGCTCATCCCGCCCGAACGCCGCCGGCCGTGGCACCCGGGCGACCCGCACCTGTACTCCCTGCGACTCGAACTCGTGGACGCGAAGGGTCGCGTCGTTGATGCGTTCGACTCCTACGCCGGGCTGCGCGCGGTCGCCCTCGACGGACAGGCCGTGCGGCTCAACGGCGAAATCGTCTTCCAGCGGCTCGTGCTCGACCAGGGGTTCTACCCCGAGGGTATCATGACCGCGCCCGACGACGCGGCGCTCGTGCGCGACATCGAACTCTCACAAGCCGCCGGGTTCAACGGCGCGCGCCTGCACCAGAAGGTCTTCGAGGAACGCTTCCTCCACCACGCCGACCGCCTGGGCTACCTCGTGTGGGGGGAGTTCCCCGACTGGGGCGCGCGAGGATTGCGGACCAAGCAGCAGCAGTTCGACATCACCTACTGCGCGCAGTGGCTGGAGGCGTTGGAACGCGACTACTCGCACCCCGCGCTGGTCGGCTGGTGCGGCCTGAACGAGACCTGGGAGGGGCTCACCGACCACATGGAGTCCATCGACGACGCCGCGCGGGCGATGTTCCTGGCGGCGAAGGCGATGGACACCTCGCGCCCGGTGTTGGACAGCTCCGGTTACTCGCACCGCGTCGTCGAGACGGAGGTCTACGACAGCCACGACTACGAACAGGACCCGGAAAAGTTCGCCCGCCACTACGCGGAGTTGCGGCGCGGCAAGCCGTTCGTCAACCAGGGCGGCACCAAGGAAAAGCCGCAGATTTGGTCCTACCCGTACGCGGGGCAGCCGTTCTTCGTCAGCGAGTTCGGCGGGGTCCACTGGAACCCGGACGCCCAACTGCTCACGGGGACCGGCGCGGACCAGGGGGCGGCGGCACTCGCGGCGTCGTGGGGCTACGGCACGAGCCCGCGGACGCTGGAGGAGTTCTACGCGCGGTTCGAGGGCTTGTGCCGCGTGCTGTTGGGAAACCCGCACATGTTCGGGTACTGCTACACGCAGTTGACCGACGTGTACCAGGAGGAGAACGGCCTGTTCTTCTTTGACCGCCGGGCGAAGTTCGACCTCGCGCGTTTGCACGCCGTGCAGACGCAGCCCGCGGCCATCGAGACCGCCGGACAGCCGACCACCCCCGCGGAACAGCCGGAAGCCATGCCGCAGCCAATCCCCCCGCCGACGAACGCCGCGCCACCGGACGCCGCGCAGAGCTTCGCCCGCGTCTCGCGGGAGGAATCCGGTGGCGAGGCGTGACAAGACCGGCGCGTCCGCGCCATGGTGCGCGCGTGCTTCCCTTCGCACGCACCATCCTCCGACCAGCCTCGGCCTGGCTGGGTCTCGGCCTCGGCGTGTTCGCGGGCGCACGCGAGTCGGCGGCGGCCGGGCAGACGATCCGCGTCGTGGCCTACAACATCGAGGCCGATGTGAACGGCAACACCGCGCCCAACAGCGGCCTCGCCACCGTGCTCGAAGCTATCGGCGAGAATTACGTAAACGGTGCGGCCCACCCACTCGACCTCCTGGCGTTGGAGGAAACCACCAGCAACCCGGCGACGGTCAGCCCCATCGTCACCGCGCTGAACGCTTACTACGGCGCGAACACCTACGCGCTGAGCACCGTCCAGGGCGGCCAGCACGGCAGCGCCACGGTCGGCAACGGTCCCAACGCACTGGTCTACAACGCGAAGACGCTCAGGCTGCTCGACTCCGTGGGCGTCGGCACTCCGGCAGGGGCGGCCAACGGCGAGTACCGGCAGGTGATGCGCTACCTGCTCCAGCCGTACAACGGCACGGCGAACACGCAGTTCTACGTGTACGTGAGCCACATGAAGTCCAGCGCCAGCGGCACGACGGCCGCCGTCCAGGCCGCACGGGCCAAGGAGGCGGCTATCATCGTCGCCGACCTCAAGAAGCTGCCGGCCAACGGCGGCGTGCTGGTCATGGGCGACTTCAACCTGGACGGCAGCACCGAGGCCGTCTACCAGACGCTGACCGCCCCCGGCACGTACCAGCTCCTCGACCCGCTCAACCCCACGCTCGACTACACCCAGACCTGGAACACCGCCGCCTACCTGTCGATCCTGAGCGACGCGACCGACAGCCTGGACTACCGCGACGACATCCAGTTCATGTCGGCCGCCGTGTACCGCAGCACGAACGCGGCCGGGCTGCGCTACGTCGCGGGTTCCGAGACGGTCTTTGGCAACAACGGTTCGGTGGCGCTGCACAAGGCCGTCGATGCCGCGACCAACACGGCGCTGGACGGCTTGCAAGGTCCCATCACGCCCGCCACGGCGCGGGCGGCGCTTGTCACGGCGAGCGACCACCTGCCCGTGGTGGCCGACTACACCGTGGACATCGCCTACGCGACGTGGCTGACCCGGTTTTTCACCGCCGCCGAACAGGCTGATCTTACCGTCAGCGGCAACGCGGCCGACCCGGACGGCGACGGCATCCCCAACCTCCTCGAATACGCCCTGGGCCTCTCGCCGCGCAGCGTCGACACGAACGGCCTGCCAACGGTCGGCAAGACAACCATCAACGGGAACACGTACCTGACGCTGACTTGCACGCAGGTGTTCGCCAACACGGACATTACCTACATGCCGCAGGTTTCCAGCGACCTAGCAACGTGGAACTCCGGGGCGAACTACGTCGCGACGGTCAGCGCCCAGAACAACCCGGACGCCTTGGGCCAGACCGTCGTGGTGCGCGACCTGACGCCGCTGGCCGCGGCTGGGCGGCGGTTCATCCGGTTGAAGGTGACGATGCCCTAATTTGCCCCGCCTCCCGGACCGTTGCCGCCGGATGCACCTTTTGTGAGGTCGGGCGCGGGGAAGTTCTTGAGCTTGCCGCGCACGATCTCCGCGCGCAGAGCGTCGCGTTCCTCGGCACTGAGCTTTTGCTGGCTGTTCTTCTGGAGGTGCGCGGGCTGCGTCTCCATGAAGAGTTCGTCTGCCGGCAGTCGGTAGTCGGCCGGGAAGAATCCGAGGTCCACGCCGAGCCGGATCAGCGACAGGAAGTTGAGCGCCTCCTTGCTGTTCATCGAAAACGCGTGGCTCAGGATGCCGTACGCGCGCCCGATCTGATCCATGAGCACGGTGCGCTTCTCCTGGAGGAGTTTCTCGCGGGCGGTGCGCTCGTGCTCGATGATCTGCTCGATCACCTTGCCCAAGCGGTTGATGATGTCTTCTTCCTTCTCGCCGAGCGTGGTCTGGTTGGAAATCTGGAACAGGTTGCCCATGGCCTCCGTGCCCTCACCGTAAAGGCCGCGCACGGCGAGGCCGATCTTGTTCACGGCCTGGATGACCTTGTTGATGTTCTCGTCCAGCACGAGCGCGGGCAGGTGCAACATCGCCGAGGCGCGCATCCCGGTGCCGACGTTGGTCGGGCAAGCCGTCAGGTAACCCAACTGCGGGCTGTAGGCGAACTCCAGCGTGTCTTCTAGGGCATTGTCGGCCTTGTTGGCGAGCTTGTAGGCGTTCTTGAGTTGAAAGCCGCACCGAATCGCCTGCATCCGCAGATGATCCTCTTCGTTGACCATGATGCTCAGGGTCTGCTGGCGGTTCATCACCACGGCGCTGCCGATTCCTTTGGCGGCGTGCTCGCGGCTGATGAGGTGACGTTCGACGAGGACCTGTTTTTCGAGCGCGGAGAGGTCCTGGAGGTATTCCGAGAACGCGTCACCCATCTCGTCGAGGGCTTCGACCTGGGGTTTGAGCTGTTCGAGGATGGCGATACGGTCTGCTTTTTTGGCCCACCCGGGGAAGGGGAGATCGCGCAGGTTGCGCGCGAGGCGTACGCGGGAGGAGATGACGATGTCGTGGTGCGGACCGTCGGTGCGCATCCATTCACCCGGGCTGGCGATGAGGCTGGAAAATTTCATGGGGTCAAGCGGCGGAAGGAAGCAGAGAAGCCGGCAGCAGTTCGTCCGCTGGAATCGTCGTCAGGAGGTCGCCGGGGTCGGCAAGGCGCTCGCCGCTTTGGAGATGTTGCTCCAGCCCTTTCGGCTCCGGCAGCGGTTCGCCTGCCTCGGCCATCCCCTCAAAGTGAAAAGCTAGCGCGGCACGCATCTCCGCCAGGGCTTGTTCAACGCTTGGACCTGTGGCGATGCAGCCAGGCACGTCGGGCGAAAACGCCGCGTACCCGGTGGCACTTGGCTCCAGCACGATGAGGAAGTGTTCCATCGAAGTTCAGCGCAGTCCTGCCTGCGTGAGGATACTGCCGTGGGTCTTCCTAGGCAAGTCGTCGTTCGCGCCGCCAGCCACGGTGACGGTGCCGCGCTTGGTGAGATGGTGAAACTACCGGTGGCTGCCGCGCGTGCGGGCCAAGAACTAACCGTCGTCCTGGATGAGTTTGATGATCTCGCGGACCTTCACGCGCTTCCTCGCGCTTCAGTTCCCGATCTGCCCGGATAGCCGCCGAATCTGGTCACGCAGGCTCGCAGCGTTCTCGTAGTCCTCGTCGCGCACGGCCTTTTGCAGGTCGTCCTGCAAGGTCTTCATGCGCTCGGTGACCTCCTTCCGCCGCGCGAGCGCCACCGGCATCTTCCCGGTGTGGTGCGTGCCCTTGTGCATCGCCTTGAGCAGGCTGCCGAGGCTCTCGGAGAACGTCCCGTAACATTCGCTGCACCCCAGTCGCCCCGTCTTCTTGAAGTCCGCCTGCGTGAACCCGCACACCGGGCACTTGGCCGCCGTGACCGTAGTGGTCGCCTCGCTGCTGACGGGGGCGGACGACGCGGCCTTCTCCCCACCATGCGCGACGGCCGGCTTCTCGGTCTCCGTGCTCGTGCCGAGGCCGGCGAGGAGTTCGGTCAACGCGAAGCCGGTCGGATCATCCACGCCGCGGTCCTTCGAGCAGGATTTGCAAAGGTTGACCTTCTGCATCTTGCCGCCGACGATTTGCGTAAGAAAGACTTCTGCCTCGTTGGCTTGGCAAACGTCGCATTGAATGAGGTTTGGGCCGGGCATCGCGGGAAAGAAGATAGGCTTTCAGGTCACGGCGACCGTCGCCACCAAACCCGCGCCGGATTCCTCGGGCAGGCCGGCGGAAACGGGAGCCGCCTCGTCCTCAAAAATCGGCGTTCCAGTCGTGGATGTCAACCGCCGGAAGCCATCCAGCAGCCGCGCAGTCACTTGGCCCGGTTTGCCGTCGCCGACGGGGCGGGAGTCCACGTTGACCACCGGCACCAGTTCGGCCGCCGTGCCGGTGAGGAAACACTCGTCGGCCACGAACACGTCGTAGCGGGTCAGTTCGGTCTCGACCACGGGGACGCCGAGTTCGGTGGCGATGTCGAGCACCGCCCCGCGGGTGATGCCGCGCAGGCTGCCGGCGCTGACGGGCGGGGTGAAGAGCGTGCCTCGCTTGATGATGAACACGTTGTCGGCCGTGCATTCGGCGATGTAGCCGGCCTCGTTGAGCATCAGCGCCTCGGCGGCGTTGGCCTGGTGGGCCTCCAGCTTGGCCATGATGTTGTTAAGGTAGTTCAGGCTCTTGACGGCCGGGGGCAGCGCGGCCTGGCTCATGCGGCGGGTCGCGCAGGTGATGATGTCCAGCCCGCGCTGGTAGAGTTCCTCGCTGTACAGCTTGATCTTGGCGGCGATGATGATGACCGACGCCTTCGGACACAGGCGCGGGTTGATGCCGAGGTCACCCACGCCGCGCGTGATGACGAGGCGCACGTAGCCGTCGCGCAAGCCGTTGGCGCGGATCGTGGCGAGCAGGTCGGCGGTCATTTGCTCCTTGCTGACGGGGATCTCCAGGCAGATGACTCGCGCGGAGTCGTACAGCCGGTCCATGTGCTCTTCCAGCTTGAAGACGCGGCCGTTGTACATGCGGATGCCCTCGAACACGCCGTCGCCGTAGAGCAGGCCGTGGTCAAAAACGGAGATTTTGGCGTCAGCTTCGTCGAGGAGTTGGCCGTCGATGTGGATTTTCATGGGAGCAAAAGACGTGTGGCCCTATTCACTTGCGGGCGCAAGGCCGGAAGTCGCTCCGCCCAACAACCCATCGCGCATCTCCAGGGTGCGGTCGCCGCGGGTGGCGAGGTTCAGGTCGTGGGTGACCACCAGGAGCGTCTTGCGTTTCTCGCGCACGAGGTCGAGCAGGAGGTCGATGACGGCGCTCCCCGCACGGCTGTCGAGGTTGCCGGTAGGCTCGTCGGCGAAGACGACGCTCGGGTCGTTGATGAGCGCGCGGGCGATGGCGACGCGCTGTTGTTCGCCGCCGGAGAGTTCGAGCGGCAGGTGGTGGAGGCGGTCGCCGAGGCCGACCTCGCGCAGGCTCTCGGCGGCGCGCTCGCGGCGTTCGCGGTCGTTGTTGCGGCCGATCATCGCGGGCAGGAGGACATTTTCCAGAGCGGTGAGTTCGGGCAGGAGGAAATATCCCTGGAAGATGAAGCCCATCCCGGCGTTGCGCAACCGTGCCTGGGCGCGCCGGCCGAGGTCGTAGATCGATTGGCCCTCGAAGATCACCTGGCCGGCAGCGGGTCGTTCCAAACCGGCGAGGATGTAAAGGAGCGTTGTTTTGCCGGCGCCCGACGCGCCGACGAGGAACGCCGCCTCGCCCGCGCGCACGTCCAGGCTGATCCCGCGCAGCACGTCGAGCCGGCGCGCGCCGATGGCGAAGGACTGGCGCACGTCCACCGCGCGCAGGACGGGCGGGGGATTTTCGTTGGCGGCGGGCGGTTCGATGGCGCAACTATTAAGAGGACCGGCGGCGGGATGCAAGGGCAGCGCGACGGCTTGCCGCGCGTGAGGGTGGGGAGTAGAATCTCGGGCCATGAGCATCGCGACGGCCCTGGAGGAACTGGAGAGTTCGCCTGAGTTGCTCGACCACGTCGAGCATCTGAACCGCGTCGTGGAAGAGGAGCAGCGGCGGCGCGAGCAGTTTATCAACGATCTTGACGAGGATACCTAGGCCGAGTTCATCAATGGACAGGTGGTCGTCCACTCGCCCGCGCGGCTCGCCCATACCCTGACGACCATCAACATCACCTTCCTGCTGGTCGCGCATTGTCGGACCCACGCTCTTGGCGTGGTGACTTCAGAGAAAAGCCTCATTCACTGCCGCCGAAACGACTACGAGCCGGACGTTTGCTTTTTCAGCCAGGCAAAGTGCGAGGGATGGAAGGACGACAAGCTGATCTTCCCACCACCCGATCTCGTGGTGGAGGTACTCTCGCCCTCCACCGCGCGCAATGACCGCACCGTCAAACGGCAAGACTACGCCCGCCACGAAGTCGCCGAATACTGGATTGTGGATGCCGACGCACGGACGGTTGAGCAGCACACCCGGCCGGGCAAGGCGGACTACGAAACCGTGGTTCTACTGGATGGCAACGGTGCGCTTGTCAGCGTCGTTGTTCCTGGGTTCACTGTGCCGGTGGCAGCGCTTTTCGACGCGCAGGAAAACCAGCGAGCGCTCCGTGAGTTGTTGAGGCAGTCTGAACGTTGATGCGCCGTTACGCTGCGTTTGATCAGACCATCGAGGTGGAGGTGCGCGCCTTCCCGGCGACGGGCTGGCTGCTGGCTGGGTTCGAGGTGCGCGTGGACGGGCAGGTGTTCCACCCGCGGCTGGACCGCACGGGGTTCTTCGCGCACCCACTGACGGAATTCTATGTCGTCGATGACAGGGGCCGGATGGTGCCGGGTATGGTGCGTGGGGTAGGGCACTGGTTTTTTCTGCGCAAAAAGCGGTACTCCCTCGTTGTCGGCATGTCCGAACTCGCCCGCGACACCCAGCGCGTGCGCGGCTGGCTGCCCGCTTGCCTCGCCGCGTTCACGCTGTGGACGCTGCTCGCGCTCGCCGCCTTCGGCGCGTTCGTCGCGGGCTGGTGGGGGTGGGAGAACTCCCACGGCGCTTTCTGAAGCAAAAGGGTCCGGCCGTTTTGCTTTTGGGCGTTTCGCCTTACTTTTGCGCTTCCCATGCCTGCCGATTCCGAGACCAGCGACCCCGCCGCCCCGCCGAAGGTGCCCGTCAACCGCGAGACCCTGCGACAGGCGGCGCGGCTTTTCGGCTACCTGTTGCCGTACCGGGGCAAGTTTATTGCCGCCATGGCGATGCTGCTGTGTTCATCGAGCCTCGGGCTGATGTTCCCGTACCTGATCGGCGGCCTCATCAACGCGGCGAACCGCACCGTGCTCGCCGGGGCGCTCACGGGAAATAACCCTGCCGCCCTTGCGCTCGCCGGCGCGTCGTCGGGCTGGCTGGCCGGTTGGAGTCTCAACGGCATCCTGGCTCTGCTCATCGGCCAACTCCTGCTCCAGGCCGCGTTCAGCTACGCGCAGACAATCTGGTTCAACGAGGCCGGCGAGAAGGCGCTCGTACAAATCCGCCGTGACACTTACGCGCGCATCATCGCCTTGCCGATGACGTTCTTCGCCCAGCGCCGGGTCGGTGAACTCGCCAGCCGCATTTCCACCGACCTGACCCAGATCGAGGACACCCTCACCGGGGCC
The DNA here is from genome assembly GCA_964250955.1 of uncultured Chthoniobacterales bacterium. GTDB lineage: Bacteria > Verrucomicrobiota > Verrucomicrobiia > Chthoniobacterales > SZAS-18 > CAHJWO01. The sequence continues at coordinate 27,584 of CAXUIU010000006.1, forward strand.
ACCCCGCAGTTCCTCCGTCAGACGACGCTTCTGATCGGCAGCCTGCTCTTCATCGTCTTCGCCAACGGCCGGCTGACGCTGGTGATGCTCGGTTGTTTTCCCCCGATCATCCTGGCGGCGATCTTCTTCGGCCGGAAGCTGCGCGGTGTTTCCAAGAAGGCGCAGGATCAGCTCGCCGAGAGCAACACCGTCGTGGAAGAAACCCTCCAGGGCATCGCCAACGTCAAGGCGTTCACCAACGAGCCTTACGAGATCGGTCGTTACACGCTGAGCATCGAGAACTTCCTCGGTGCGGTCCTGCGCGGGGTGCGTTACCGGGCGGCGTTCATCGCGTTCATCATCTGCGCGATCTTCGGCTGCGTCGTCGTCGTGCTGTGGTACGGCAGCCTGCTCTTGCAGCAAGGGCAATTGACCAGCGGCGACCTGACGCGCTTCACGTTCTACACGCTCTACATCGCCGGGGCGACGGCGAGTTTTGCGGACCTCTACAGTCAGATTCAAAAAACGGTCGGCGCGACCGCGCGCGTGCGTGAACTCCTCCTCGAAGAACCCGAGCCCGTCGTCCCCGCCGGCAGCATGCCGCTGCTCGTCGCCGGCCGCAACGGCCACGCTGCCCCCGCGACGCCGTCGGCCCCGGTGGCACTCTCCGCGGCCAACCGGCTGCGCGGCGAGGTGGCGTTTGAGGATGTGAGCTTCCGCTACCCGTCGCGGCCGGAGGTGCCGGTGCTGCGCGACCTGTCGCTGCGCGCGGAGCCGGGCGAACGCGTCGCGCTCGTCGGACCGAGCGGCGCGGGCAAATCGACGGTCGTCTCGCTGCTGCTGCGCTTCTACGACCCGGACGCGGGTTGTGTGCGGCTCGACGGCCGGCCGGCGGCGGAGTTCCCGTTGCGCGACCTGCGCGGGCAGATGGCCATCGTGCCGCAAGAGGTTTTGCTCTTCGGCGGGTCGGTCGCCGAGAACATCGCCTACGGCCGCCCCGGCGCGACCCCCGAGCAGATCGCCGACGCCGCGCGCCGCGCCAACGCGCACGATTTCATTCAGAAATTCCCGCAGGGCTACGGGACGCTTGTGGGCGAACGCGGCGTCAAGCTCTCCGGCGGCCAGCGCCAGCGCATCGCCATCGCGCGCGCGATTTTGAAGGACCCGGCGATCCTGATCCTGGACGAGGCCACGAGTGCCCTCGACAGCGAGAGCGAACGCTTGGTCCACGACGCGCTGGACCAGCTCATGCGCGGGCGGACGAGCTTCATCATCGCGCACCGCCTGAGCACCGTGCGCGAGGCCGACCGCATCGTGGTCATCCGCGAGGGCACCGTGGCCGAAACGGGCACGCACGCCGAACTGCTCGAAAACAAGGACGGTCTCTACCGGCGCTTGAGCGAGTTCCAATTCGACCTTGATCGCTCTTCTTGACGGATGACGGTGGTCATTTCCCCGTCGTCCTGGACCTTCCTATGTTCCCCCGCCGTCTCCTCACCACTCACCCTCGGCGGCGAACAGGCTCGCGCCACCGCGTTGGCCGGTGCGGACGGCAAGTGGACCGCCACGCTCGACCTCTCGCACCTCGGCGCGGGTCCGTACGAACTCGTCGCCGCCAGCCCGGAGAGAATGGCAAGAAGACCGGCTCGCTCGACCCGACCGCGCGCCCCACGTACTTCCGCGTCAACGGCCCGGACATGCGCTCGGGTGACAACCTTTTGGCCCTGCGGCTTTTCCAGCCCGACCACGGTGCGGGCATCCCCGCCGGGCCGGTGAAGTTCGTGGTCGAGACGGCGGACGGCCCGGTGGGATTGGCCGGGCCGTGGCTCGCCAAGACAGAGTTCGCGTTGCCGACGCTCGCCCCGGGGCAGGACGCCGCCCCCGCGCGCCCGCCCTTTCCGCCGCAGGCCCAGGACACGGCGAGCTACCTGTACGACGGCATGATCGCGCCGCTCGTGCCGTACGCCCTGCGCGGGGCGTTGTGGTACTAGGGCGAGGCCAACGTCGGTCGCGCGCAGCAGTACCGCGAGGCGTTCCGCTGTTAATCTCCGACTGGCGGGCGCGCTGGGGCAGGGAGACTTTCCGTTCTACTGGTGCCAGTTGGCGGGCTACCAGAAACGCCACGAACATCCCGACGAAAGTGCGTGGGCGGAACTTTGTGACGCCCAGACCAACGCCTTGCGCCTGCCGAACACGGGCGAGGCCATCCTCCATCGACCTCGGCGAGGAAGCCGACATCCATCCCCGGAACAAGCACGACGTGGGCGAGCGCCTCGCACAGGTCGCGCTGGCCAAAAACTACGGCCAGAGCGCGACCGTGTGGAGCGGTCCCGTACTGGACAAAGATGACCGTGGACCCCGACGGCACGGTGCGGCTGCGGTTCGCGCACGCCGACGGTGGCCTGACGGCCGTGCCGATCCCGCCGGCGTACCGGCCGCGTTCCGCCGAGACGGAGACGAAACTCGATGTGCGCAACAGTCCCGGCGGGGCGTTGGAGGGGGGCGCGGTGTGCGGCGAGGATCACCAGTGGCACTGGGCGACAACGGCGAACCTCGACGGCTCCGATGGGGTCACCGTGCGGTGCGCGGAGGTGCCTGCGCCCATCGCAGTGCGCTACGCGTGGGGAGACTATCCGCTGTGCAACCTCGCCAACGGTGCGGGCCTGCCCGTGGGGGCCGTTCCGCACGGACGGTTTCCTGCTGAGCACGGCCAAGGGGGAATACTGAAGGCTCCGCGCGCCCTTATCTCAACCCCGGCGGTCGAGCGAACGATATCCGATGGCCTCGCCGAGGTGATGGACTTGGATGTCCGCACTGCCGTCGAGGTCGGCGACGGTGCGCGCCACCTTGAGCACGCGGTCGTAGGCACGGGCGGAGAGCCCGAGTTCGCTCGTTGCCATCTTGAGCATCTCCGCGCCATCAGGGTCGAGGCGGCAATAATTTTTGATCCCTTTGGAAGACAGCCGGGCATTGGGTCGGCCGGTGCGCTCGCGCTGCACGGTGCGGGCGGCAACCACCCGGGTGCGGATCGTCTCGCTGCTCTCGGCGGGAGCCTGGTCGGCGAGGTGTTCGTACTTGATGGCCGCCACCTCGACGTGCAGGTCGATGCGGTCCAGCAGCGGACCGCTAATCCGGTCGCGGTAGCGCTCCACCTGCGCGGGCGTGCAGCGGCAGGGGCGTTGCAGCGAACCGTGATAGCCGCAGGGGCAGGGGTTCATCGCCGCCACGAGGATGAAGCTCGCCGGGAACGTCACCGTGCCCGCGACGCGCGAAATCGTGATCTGCCCGTCTTCCAACGGCTGCCGCAGCGACTCCAACGCCGAGCGGTGGAACTCGGGCAGTTCATCCAAGAACAATACCCCGTGGTGGCACAAACTGACTTCGCCCGGGGTCAACTGACCCGAGCCGCCGAGCAGCCCCGCGTCGGAGATCGAGCTATGCGGCGCCCGGTGAGGCGGCACGCTGACGAGGCCGTGCCGGTCGTCGAGTTGGCCGGCGATGGAATGAATCTTCGTGGTTTCCAACGCCTCGGCGAGCGTCAGCGGCGGCATGATCGTCGGGATACGCTTGGCCATCATGCTCTTCCCCGAACCCGGCGGGCCGATCATCAAAACGTTGTGCGCGCCAGCGGCAGCGATCTCCAACGCACGCCGGGCGTGGTGCTGGCCGCGTACCTCCGTGAAGTCTACCTCGAACCCCTGGTGCGCCGCGAAGTACTTCTCTGCGTCCGCCCGCACCGGTCGCAACGGCGGCGCGCCCTCGCCCCCGCGCAAGAACTCGTACGTCTCGCGCAACGACCGTACGCCGTACACTTCCACGCCGGCGACGAACGCTACCTCGCGTGCGTTGTCGGCCGGCACGAACACCCGCCGCCGGCCCCGCCGGACGGCCTCCAACGCGACGGGCAGCGCGCCCAGCACTTTTCGCACGCCGCCGTCGAGGGCGAGTTCGCCGATGAGGTAACAATCGTCCAAACCTGGTGGCGTCACACCCTCCATAGCGGCGATCTGGGCGACGGCGATGGGCAGATCGAAGTTAGCCCCTTCCTTGCGCACATCGGCGGGGGCGAGGTTAACCGTCGTTTTTCCGTGGTTCCACAGATAGCCACTGTTGACTACCGCAGTGGACACACGGTCGCGCGACTCTTTCACGGCGGCGTCGGGCAGTCCGACCACGACCACGACCGGCTTGGGACCTGGGGCGGTGTTCACTTCCACCACCACCTCGCACGCCTCCACGCCGATGACGGTGGCGGAGAGGGCGGTCCCGAGCATGGCGGAAGCCCACCATCGGCAAGAAACCCGCGCAAGGCAAAACAAAGAATCTGGGCCCGCCGGGACTCGAACCCGGAACCAAGGGATTATGAGTCCCCTGCTCTAACCATTGAGCTACAGGCCCTATTTAGAGTTAAGTAAACCTGGATGAGTACTTCATCCTTCGTGCTGACGGGACCCTGTGGAACATGGTGAAACAGCAGGAAATCCGAAGGCGAAGGACTCTCACGGCCAACGCCACCGGTACATCAGCGTGCGCGACTCCCGCAACCGCAAAGTGCGCGGCCTGTGGCTGCACAATGGTTGGCACTATACGCAGTACTAGGTGACCGGTGAGAAGTCACCCCGGCGTTCCCATCTGGAAGCCACCACCTTGGAGGCCGCTAAGAAGGAGATGGCGCCGTGTCGCAGCCGCGCGACCAAGGTGACCTGCCCGCACGTGGACGGAAGCCTTCTTTGCGGGGCCTGTGAGCAAATACATCGAGTTTCTGAAATCGGTCGCTTAAAAGCAACGGGAATCAGTCGTGCTGCACAAGAGCTTTGCGACGGTGCGAAAGGAGAAGAGAAATTTAGGTCTTTGGAGCGCGTATTTTGGACATGTGCGGATCAATAGATTACTGGTGGACTGAGTTGGAGGGGTGTTGGCAGAAGCGGCCGACGCTGGCGAGGATGGCGTCGGCGGTCTTGGTCCACACCAAGGGCCTGGGCTGCTGGTTGGTTTCCTGGAGGTAGCCGCGGCTGGCTGCTTCCAGTTCCGCCGTGCCGCGGAACACGCCGCGCTGGAGCCGGCGGCGGGTCAGCAGCGCGGACCAGCACTCCACCAGGTTCAGCCACGAGGAGGAAGTGGGCGCAAGGGGCAGGTGGAAGCGCGGGCGACGACGCAGCCAGTCGCCGCTCAGCTTGGTCTGGTGGATGGCCGCGGGGGCGTCCTCCAGGATCAGGGGCACTTGCAGGCCCGTGGGTCCGCGCGCATCGATGGTGTCCAAGAAGGCGCGGAACTCGGGCGCGGCGGTGAGGTCGAGGTCGTCCAGACTGCTCGGCACCGCGCCGCTGACCGCGAACGCGGGCGTTTCCATGAACCCATCTATTTGGTCGTGATGCC
>CAXUIU010000007.1:0-32053 GCA_964250955.1 uncultured Chthoniobacterales bacterium
TCCCGTGCAAGCAGTTCAAGTGCCCGCAACTTCATTGAAAAATTCTGGGGAATGACAAGGCATTTGCCTTCTCTCCGCCAGCCCCGAGGGGGCGTGAGGGTATCGGGTGCGCCGTCGCAGTTTTGGACCGTCACGTCTGCCTCCCCTCCGCCAGCCCCGAAGGGGCGTGAGGAGATAGCCCGGGGCAACACCCCGGGAAAGGAGACCCCCAAGCGTCCAGCCCTGTAAGGGCGCAAGAGTTGGCGGAGGAAAAGCGGCCGTCCCTACCGGTTGTTAAGAACGCCGCGTCGACACGGCGGGAACTCACATACCACGCCCGGAACGCCTCCTCACGGTTGCAGCAACACCTCGACCGCCTTCTCCAACTGCTTGTCCTCACCCGTGGCGACCGACTGGTAGTCATTCTCCACCCGCACGTCCGGTTCGATGGGCAGCCCTTCTAGAAACTGCCCCTCCTTGTTGCGTAGACCCAACTGCGGGATGCCGAAGTACAACGTCGGATCCTGGAGCGTCTCCCACCACACGAACGTCCCCGTGCCCGGCACCGGCATGCCGACAAGCTTGCCCAGCCCGAGCGCCCGGTAAGCATAGGGGAAGATGTGCGCGTCCGAATAGTTGCTCTCGCCCACCAGCAGCGCCGACTTCCGATCCCATTTGAAACTCGGCTCCTCGCCGATCTTCCGGCCGCGCGGCACCCATTCCAGGTACTCCTTGCCGCCGAGCAGCGTCGCCAAGTCATCGTGCAGATACCCGCCGCTGTTGAAGCGCGTGTCCACGACCAGCCCTTCCTTGCCGCTGGCCCGCCCGAGCACCTCGCCGAACGTGTGCCGGTAGCTGCCATCGTTCATGGCGCGCACGTGCACGTAGCCCAACCGCCCGCCGGAAAGCTTGTCTGTCAACTCCCGCCGCGACTTGATCCAACGCTGGTAGAGCAGTTCTTCCTGCTCCGCTTGATTGATGGGCTTCACCGTCTCGTCGAAGCGCGCGTTCTTCGCCGGGTCGAACACGGAAAGCAGCGTGGGCTGACCGGCCTTGCGGTTGAGCAGCGGGCACCAGTCGGCCCCGGCCTCGATGATTTGGCCGTCGAGCTTCTCGATGATCATGCCCGGAGCAATCTTCGACTTGGCGACGACCAGCGGACCTTTCTCGATGATCTCCTGCACCTTCAGGCCGGGGCCGCGGTACTCCTCGTCGAAGAACACGCCCAGCGCCGCCGTGTCGTCCGCGCCGGGCGGATGGTAGATGTAGCCGCCGCCCGTGTGCGAGGCGTTGATCTCGCCGAGCATTTCGCTCAGGAGTTCGGCGAAGTCATAGTTGTTGTTAATCGATGGCAGGAACTTCTCGTACACGCCCTTGTAGTAGTTCCAATCGACGCCGTGCAGGTCGGTCGCGTAGTACTTCTCGGCCATCTGCCGCCAGACGTGCTCGAAGAGGTAGGCGCGTTCGGCGGCCCGGTCCAGGGTCATCTCGGCGTTGAATCGGACCGGCTCGGTCTTGGCGTCCTTCAAGCCCACCTTGCTGATGTGCCCGCCCGCCAGCACGAAGGCGGTGTCACCCTCCTTGTTGAGCAGGAGGCGCTCGGGGAAATCCTCGCCGCGCGCGTTGGGGCTTTTGGTCTTCGGGAACTCGGCCAGCCGCTTGGTTTCTTTGTCGCGCAGCTTGTTCTGCCACAGGGCGAAGCCGTCCTCTGTTTTGGCGAGGTAGATTAGCGTCTCGCCGTCGTTGGTCAGAGACCAGTCGAGCACTTCGGCCGAACCCATCGTCAGGCGCGCGGTGCGGTCCTCGATGTCTTTGAGGTCGATTTCGAGCGGCTGGGTTTTTTTGTCTTCCTCTTCCTTCTTTTTGGCGTCCTCGTCCTTGGGTTTGCCGCCATTGGCCGCCTCGTCTTTCTTGTCCTTGTCCTTCTTGGCGTCGTCCTCCTGCTTCTTGGCGATTTCGTAGTCGGCCTTGCTCAGCTTGAAGCGGTCGAACGCCTTTTGCGTGAAGAACATCGCAAAGATGTCTCCCTGCCGGAAGTCGTTCGGCGTATTGCCGTGCAGGCCCTCGCGGTTGCTCGCCCAGAGCATCGCCTTGCCGTCGCGGGTCCAGTGCGGGTCGATGTCCTCGTAGCCGTTGTTGGTCAGGTTGACGATCTGGCCCTTGCCGTCGGCGGCGACCAGACCGACCTCCCGCGACCAGCGCGCCGGTTCGTCGTAGTTCACCAGGAACGACCGGCCGTCCGGCGACCAGTCGTACCACTGGTCGCCGTCGTGGTAGGAGAAGCTCCGGTCGCCCGGCATGATGAGGCGCGTCTGCTTATTTTCCAGGTTGAGTACGCGCAGGGCGGTGCGGTTTTCTAGGTATGCAACCTCCTTGCCGTCAGGGGAATAACGCGGCTGGAAGTTTTCCTGGCCGTTGTCAAGGATTGGATGGATGTCGAGCACCGTGGAGTCGAAGAAGTATGGCTCGTCCTCCTTGCTCCGCACGATGGCGGCCTCGTAGAGGTTCCAAGATTTACCACTTTCGCCCGCGAAGACCAACCGCCGCCCGTCCGGGCTGAAGGACACCGAACGCTCCTGGGTCGGCGTGTGGGTGACGCGCTTGGTCACCCCGTGCTCCGTGGACGCCACGAACACCTCGCCGCGCACGACGAAGGCCACTTCCTTGCCGTCGGGGTTGAGCGCCATCTCGGTCGCGCCGTCGCTCAGGCTGAGCACCTCCGCCTGGCGGGTGGTGTCGCCCGTGTTGACCTCGACGGCGAGGCGTTGCGGGTCGTGGCTGCCCGGAGGGAGCCGGTAGATGCCGCCGTCGTAGCCGAAGCAGAGCGTGCCGTCCTGCGCGATGCTCAGGAAGCGCACCGGGTTGTTCTCGAAGCGGGTGATCTGCTCGGGCGCGGCTTTGCCTTCCAACGAGAGTTTCCAGACGTTGAACGAGCCGCTCTGCTCGCTCAGGTAGTAGATGCTCTTTTCGTCGGGCGACCACACCGGGTCGCGGTCCTCGCCGGGGAAGTCGGTGAGCTTGCGGTGGGTGCGCGCAGCGGTGTCGTAGAGCCAGAGGTCATGTGCGATGGAGGAGGTGTGGTGCTTGCGCCAGAGGTTCTCGTAACCCTTGAGGTCCTCGTAGACGATCTTGTCTCCGGCGCGGTTGTAGCGGGCGGCGAGGGCGGGGGTGGTCAGGATCTGCTCGGGCGCGTGGCCGGGCTCGACCGAGACGCGGTAAAGCTCGGGCATCACGCGTGAGCTGGGGAACTGCGCGTTGAGCCGGCTGTCCTGGCGATGCGCGCTGAAGAGCACGCTCTTGCCGTCGGGCGCGAAGCCGGTCGGGGCCTCGTCGTTGGAATGCGTCGTCAGGCGGCGGGGCGTGCCCCCGGCGGCCGGGATCAGGAACACGTCGAAGTTGCCGTAGGCGTCCGAGGCGTAGGCAATCGACTGGCCGTCGGGCGACCACACCGGCTGCGCGTCGTGCGACGGGCCGAGGGTGAGCGGGGTCGCCCGGCCGCCGCTGCTGGGGACGGTGAAGAGATGCCCGCCGAAGGAAAAGGCAACGGTCTTCCCGTCTGGCGAAAGCGCCGGGTAGCGCGTCCACAGCGGCGCGGGCGCTTGCCCGGCCATTGACCTTGTCCCGAGGGTGAGAAGAAGCAGGAGGAAGAACGAACAGAAGAGGCGCATGGTCGTGGTGGTTGGCGGACTCCGGTGTGGACCGACAAAGGCGCGGCTTCTCTCCTCGCGCGGCGCGGGTTTGTCAACGTCCGCCTCGACTTGGACAAAGCTTGCGTCTGCTCCGCCGCTGCTCTTACCCTTTTGCATGTCCCCCGACCTTGTCCACGTGCTCGCGGCAGCGTTCGCCATCGGCCTGCTCGTCGTCCTGATTGCCCGCTTCAAGTTCCACCCGTTCGTGGCGTTGATCGTGGCCACGCTCGGCCTTGGATTGCTCGGCGGCCTCAAGCCGGAGGACGTGGTCAAGAACTTCGAGAAGGGCTTCGGCGACGTGCTGAGCTTTGTGGGGATCGTCATCGGCCTGGGCACCATGCTCGGCGGCCTGCTCGTGGCCTCGGGCGGGGCGGACCGGCTCGCGCAGGCGCTCGTCTCGCTTGGGGGGCAACGCTGGGTGCCGTGGACGATCTTCTTCGCGGCCTTGCTCATCGGGCTGCCGCTCTTCTTTGAGGTTGGATTTGTGCTCCTGGCGCCGTTGGCGGTCACGGTGGCGTTGCGGATGCGCGTGCCCATTGTCAGCGTCGGGCTGCCGCTGCTCGCGGGCCTGTCCATCGCCCACGCCCTCGTGCCGCCACACCCGGCCCCGACCTTGGCGGCGGCGGCCTTCCACGCGGATCTGGGTCGCACGATTCTCTTCGGCCTGCTCGTCGGCTTGCCTGTCGGACTGCTCGCGGGGCCGGGCTACGCGCTGCTGGCCGTGCGCTTCGTGGGAACGGGGGGGCCGGCGGCCCCGGCCAAGGTCGAGGCGGTCCGCCAGGACGCAGGCGCGTCACACGTGCCCTCCCTGGCGGCGGTGTTGACGGCCATCCTCCTGCCGCCCGTGTTGATGATGAGTCGCTCCATCGCGGATGCCCTTCTGGCGGCGGGCACTCCGGTCCGAAGCACGCTCGACTTCGTGGGCGACCCGGTCCTGGCGCTCCTGCTCGCCTTGCTCTACGCGTTGTGGGCCCTGGGACTGCGCACCGGCCGCACGCTGGGCGACTTGCAGACACTCCTGGGCAAGAGCCTGGAGCCGATGGCCACCGTCATCCTCGTCGTCGGGGCGGGCGGCGGCTTCAAGCAGATGCTGCTGGCCGTGCAGATCGGCGACCTGCTCGGCCACGCCGCGGCGGCGGCGCACCTCTCGCCTTTGTTCGTCACTTGGCTGACGGCGGCCCTGGTGCGCATCGCCACGGGCTCGGCCACGGTGGCGACCATCACGGCGGCGGGCATCACGGGTCCGCTGCTCACCGCCAACCCGGGGGTGGCTCCCGAGTTGATGGTGCTGGCCACCGGGGCGGGCTCCATCATCCTCTCGCACGTCAACGACGCGGGCTTCTGGCTGGTGAAGGAAACCTTCGGCCTAAGTCTGGGCGACACCTTCAAGTCCTGGTCGGCCATGGAAACACTGCTCTCGGTCTTCGGCCTGCTGGCGGTGCTGTTGCTCGGCACGGTGGTGCATGCGTAGAGTGGTACCGGAACTTCCCTCTCTATGAAAACTCTCCGCCCGGTTTTTTACCTTATCGCAATCCTGCTGCCTTTGGGTTTGCGCGCCCAAGACGACACCCAGCGTCCGGTGAAGAACCTCAGCCAGGCCAACGCGCAGATCCACTGGCCCGCGGGCTTCACCCCGCAGGAAGCTGACGTGTTCGTGCACAACGAGGTCACCGTCCACGCGCCCGCCGCCGTCATCTGGGAAAACCTCGTGGACGCCCTGCAATGGCCGGCCTGGTACGCCAACAGCGCCGACGTGCAGCTCCTCAATCCCGGTCAGACCAAACTGGTTGCCGGCAGCCGTTTCGCCTGGAAGACCTTCAACCAGCCGGTCGAGAGCACGGTGGCCGAGTTCACTCCCGGCAAGGTGCTCGCCTGGTACGGCCAGGGCAAGACGGCGCAGGGCTACCACGTCTGGCTGATCTTGGAACAAGCGGACGGCTGCCGGGTCGTGACCGAGGAGACGCAGAAAGGACCGGGCGCGATCAAGCGCGGCGTCGAACAACCCCGGGCGCAGTACGACGCGCACGACTGGTGGCTGTCGGCGTTGAAGGTGCGCTCCGAGCGCGCCGCCGCGTCCCCGGCCAAGTAAATCCATGAAGCCCGGGTCTTTCGCCTTTCTCTTCGCTGCCCTTGCCGTCTGCTCTTTGCCGTGTCTCAACGCGGCGGCGGATGAGTTGCCGGTGCCCGCGCAGGGGGACTACGTGATGCGAGACTTCCAGTTCGCCTCCGGCCAGACGTTGCCCGAGTTGAAGCTGCACTACCGCACGCTGGGCAGCCCGCAGCGTGACAAGGAGGGCCACGTGCAAAACGCCGTGCTCATCATGCACGGCACAACGGGCAGCGGCGCGCAGTTCCTGAGCCCGATCTTCGCGGGCGAACTCTTCGGATCGGGGCAGCCGTTGGATGTCACCAAGTTCTTCGTCATTCTGCCTGACGATATCGGCCATGGCCAAAGCAGCCGACCCAGCGAAGGACTCCGTGCCCGCTTTCCCAACTACCGCTACGCCGACATGGTCGAGGCCGAGCACCGCTTGGTCGTGGATGGGCTGCACGTCGATCACCTGCGCCTAGTTATGGGCACGAGCATGGGCGGCATGCACACGTGGATGTGGGGTGAGCAGTACCCGGACGCCATGGACGCGCTCATGCCCCTGGCGAGCCTGCCCGCGCCGGTCGGCGGGCGCAACCGCGCGTGGCGGCGCATGATCTCCGAAGGCATCCGCCAAGACAAGGAGTGGATGGAAGGCGACTACCAGACGCAGCCCTCGTCCCTGCGCACCGCCATCGGGATGCTGTTTTTGGTCAGCGACAACCCCAAGCGCCGCAGCGACGCCTACCCGACCGGCGAAGCGGCCGACAAAGCGTTGGACGAGTTTACCGACAAGGCGATGAAGCAGGATGACGCCAATGACTTCCTCTACGCCATCGAGAGTTCGAGCGACTACGATCCGTCCAGGAACCTCGGTGCCATCCGTGCGCCCCTGGTGGCGGTCAACTCGGCCGATGACCTCATCAACCCTCCCGACCAAGGCATCATGGAACGCGAGATCGTCCACGTGCCGCACGGTCGGGCTGTGCTGATCCCAGAAGGGCCGGACACCCGCGGCCACGGCACGCACACGGTCGCCAAGGTGTGGAAGGCGGAGCTGGAACAACTCCTGCAAGCCTCGGAATCGAAGTAACCCGGTGCCCCACGGGCCGGCGACTTTTCCCGACAGAGCCCCTTTTGCTTTCCGGCGGATCGTTCCTAACGTGGTGGGATGCCGCCCCTTCGCCCCGTTCTCGCCACCGTGTTCGCCGCCGCACTTTTCCCGGTCGCTGCCTCTGCCGCCGACCCGGCTCCGCCGGCGGTCGTTGCGCCCAACGAGAACCTCCTCGTGGACGGCGTGCCGCCGGTGCCCGCCACCGTGGCGGAGACCGCCGGCCGCTACGGAGAGTTCCGCGCCGCCACGCTGGCCGACTGGCAGCCGAACACCGGAGCCATCCTCCTGCTGACCCGGTTCGCGGACACCAACCAGGTGCACCTCGTCAAAGGTCCCGGCGGCGACCGTCAACAACTCACGTTCTATCCCGACCGCGTGGAGGGCGCGCGCTTCGAGCCGACGCAGGGCAAGTACTTCGTCTTCCACAAGGGCGCGGGCGGCGCGGAGTTCTTCCAGAACTACCGCTACGACCTGGATTCGGGCGAGGTCACGCTCCTGACCGACGGCAAGTCGCGCAATTCGGAACCCGTGTTCTCCCACGACGGCAAGCGCCTCGCCTACGCCAGCACCCGACGCAACGGCACGGACACCGACCTCTACGTCCAGGATCCGCTCGACCCGAAAAGCGACCGGCGGCTGGCCGAGGTGAAGGGCGGCGGCTGGGCGGTGCAGGATTGGTCGCCCGACGGCAGGCAAATCCTTGTGATCGAGGAAATCTCCATCGCCGAGAGCTACACCTGGATTTTCGATGCGGAAACCGGCGCGCGGCGGGAACTGACCCCGCGCGTGCCGGGCGAGCACATCGCGCGCGGCGAGGCGCGTTTTTCCAAGGACGGGAAGGGGATCTACTGCACCACCGACAAGGGCTCCGAGTTCCGGCGACTGGACTACTACGACCTCGCCACCGGCCAGGAACGGTTCCTGAGCGACGACACGGCGGACGTGGACGGCTTCGACCTGCACGACAACGGCCGCTGGCTTGCCTTCGTCCAGAACCGTGACGGCGCGTCGGTTATCCAGTGCCTGGACACGCAGAGCGGCGCCATCCTGTTGACCGCCGCGCCGGAGTCCCTGGCGACCGCCGTAGGGGACAACAAGGCCTCCTTTCGCATCCCCTTCGGAGTGGTCAGCGGCTTGCGCTGGCAACCCGGGGAGAGCGGTTCTCTCGCCTACAGCTTCGCCTCCGCCAGCGGCCCGTCGGACGTGTACGTGGCCAACTTGCATAACACGCAGCCCGTGCGCTGGACGTACAGCGAGACGGGCGGGCTGAACCCGGCAGCGTTCGCCGAGCCGAAGTTGGTCAAATGGACGAGCTTCGATCAGCGCGAGATCAGCGGCTTCCTGTACGCGCCCGACGCGGCGAAGTTCCCGGGCAAGCGTCCGGTGGTTGTCAACATCCACGGCGGACCGGAGGCGCAGTACCGGCCGGGTTTTCTGGGACGCAACAACTACCTCGTCAACGAACTCGGCTGCGCCCTGGTCTTCCCCAACGTGCGCGGCTCGGACGGCTACGGTAAGACGTTCACGAGCCTCGACAACGGCCTCCAGCGTGACGACAGCTACAAGGACATTGATGCGCTGCTCGACTGGGTCAAGACCCAGCCCGGCCTCGACGCCGAGCGCATCATGGTCACCGGCGGAAGCTACGGCGGGCACATGACGCTCGCGGTCTCCACCTTCTACGCGGACAAGATTCGTTGCTCGGTGGATGTCGTGGGCATGTCAAACCTGCGGACGTTCCTCGAACACACCGAGAGCTACCGGCGCGACCTGCGGCGAGTGGAGTACGGCGACGAGCGCGACCCGCAAACGCGCGAATACCTGGAGCGCATCGCCCCCATGAACAACGCCACGAAGATCACCAAACCGATCTTCGTCGTGCAGGGCTACAACGATCCACGTGTGCCGCGCAGCGAGGCCGAGCAGATCGTGGCTACCTTGAAGCAGCAGGGGACGCCGGTGTGGTTCCTCATGGCCCGGGACGAGGGCCACGGCTTCGCCAAGAAGAAGAACGCGGACTTCCAGTTCTACGCGACGGTGGAGTTCATCGGGCGCTATTTGCTGAACTGACGATAAAGCTTGGCGGGTGGATGGGCAGCCGTCATCATCGCGGCTTGTTCTTTCGTTCGTGACTTGGACCGAGCGCATGGAATCCCGTGAAAACCGGGAGCAGTTGCGCTGCTGTTACCAGAGACGACCACCCTGGAGAGCCTCGTGCTCTCCGTACGTCAATTTCCGCCCTCAAAAAGCGGGAGTGAAGACGGGTGGAAGGCGTGCGGGGTCTGACGATCCCGCCACAACCTGGGAGCCAGAATACTTGCCCTCCGTCCTGCAACCCTCATTCCGTGTGGCTCGCGTTCGCGCTAGCTGCGCGGGCAAAAATCCTTCGCAAAAAAGGAATGATGAGAAGGACGGTGTGACTTGCCTGGCTCCGGGCGGGTGGACCTGATTTCTCGCGTTTCCACCTACCCAACCTATGATCCGCCGTCACCGGCGCGGCTGCACGCCGCGCTTCCGTTCCGCTTTGCCTTTTGCCCTCCTGGCCGCGGCGACCTTGCCCCTAGCCGCGCAGGAGCCTTCCTCCGTGCCGCCGGGTCGTCCGGCCGACCAACCGCAGGAAGGCATCGACAGCCTGGAAGACCGGGTCGTCGTGACGGCCACGCGTCTGCCCGTCGCCGAGGACCAGAGCCCGGCCGCCGTCACCGTCATCCCGGCCGACGAACTCGCCCAGCGCCAGACCGACCGCGTAGCCGATGCCCTGCGCGCCGTGCCCGGCGTCTCCGTGTCGCAAAGCGGCGCGCCGGGTCAACTCACCAGTGTGTTCACGCGCGGCCTCAACAGCGACCAGACCCAAGTGCTCATCGACGGCATCCCCTTCAACCAGGGGCTGGCCGGCCAGTTCAACTTCGCCGACCTGACCGGCGACGGCATCGAGCGCATCGAGGTCGAGCGCGGTCCGCAGAGTACCGTGTACGGTCCGCGCGCGGCGGCGGGAACGATCCAGCTTTTCACCCGGCGCGGCGACGAACTCGATCCCACGCACCCGTTCTCGTTCGATGCCTCCAGCGAGGGCGGCAGCTTCGGTACCTACCGCGAGCGCGTGGCCTCCGCCGGCGTGCTCGGGTTGCCGCAATCCACGTCCGCTCCCGCCTCGAAGGACGGCAAGGATGGCGGCAAAGATAGCGACGCCAGCGCCTCGTCGACACCGGCTACCCCGGGTAGCGGTCCGGGCGTGTTCGACTATTCGCTGGCCTTCTCGCGCCTGGACACGGATAACCAGCGGCCCAACAACGAGTACCGCAACACCGCCGTGCTCGCCAACCTCGGCTTCGCGCCCCGTGCCCTGACCTTGGACACGCTCGGCGGCACCGCGCCGCGTCTGGGTGTGCTCGTGCTTTACTCCAACTCGGACGCTTCGAGCCCCAACACGATCTTCGACCCCGCGGCCTTAGATAACCTGCTCACCGAACGCCAACTCTACGCACCCAACATCGACTGGCAATTGACCCGCTGGTGGCACCACCGCCTCGTGCTGGAGTACGACAAGGAGCGGCAGGTCAACAACCCCAACGACGTGGACCCGTTCACCGGGCCGACGCGCGGCACGTTCTACCGCTACCAGTTGGACTACCAGAACGATGTCCAGTTCACCCACTGGCTGACGCTCACCAGCGGCGTGTTCTACGAGAACGTGCTGGTCAGCGAGCGACGCCCCTTCGTCTCGCAGGCGTTCGGCCCGGCTCCCACGTACCTGTCGGACTTCACGTCCAACGCAGCCGTCTTCGGCCAGGTGTCGCTGACGCCCGTGAAGAACCTGCTATTGGTTGCCGGCGGTCGCTACGATCACTTTAACCTCTTCGGCGACCAGGGCAGCTACCGCGTGGCGGGTTCCTACCTGTTCGAGCGCACGGGCACGACGATCCGCTCCAGCGTGGCGACGGGCTTCTCACCGCCCGACCCGCAGGACCGCATCTTCGCGTCCAACCCCGGAGATCTGGACCCTGCACACACCTTCGGTTACGACGCAGGTTTCGAGCAGGGGCTCCTCAAAGGACGGCTGCGTTTCGGGGCCAACTACTTCCACAACGATCTGTCCAACGTCATCGGCTTCAACAGCGTGACCTTCGAGACGCTCAACCTCGGCAGCGCGCGCACCGAGGGCTTGGAAGCCTTCGCCCAGTGGGAACCCGTCACAGGGCTGCTCTTGCGTGGCACCTACACCTACCTGGACGCGGTGAACACCTCCAGCGGCCGTTACGGCAACCTGGCGCGGGGCGCTCGCCTGCCGCGCCGGCCGCGCAACGAGGCGTTCCTGAGCGTCGGCTACCGCTGGCCGGGCGTGCTCTCGCACCTGTCCACCACTCTGGAAGCCAAGATCGTCAACGGCCGTGAGGACGTGACCTTCAACGCGGCCGGCAACGCGCAAAACTTCGACCTGGGCGGCTACACGAACCTGCGCTTCCTAGCGAGCTACGCCGTGACCGAGCACGTCAGCGCGTTTTTCCGGATTGAGAACGTGACGAACACCAGCTACCAGGAGGTGTACGGTTACCCGGCGTTGACCCGCGGTTTCTTTGGCGGGCTGGCCGTGCATTATTGAGGGGTGGACAGCCGCGGCGCAATCAAGGCAGCGGTCAGCGGCACACGGCTCTACGTGGTCGAGATCAAAATCGACACGCTTCCGAAGGACGCTTGGGCGCGGCTCAAGGCCAACGGTGCCGGCAAGGTGGGTTCACTCATGGATCTGCTGCAAGGCCGGCTGGCCGCGCCGGTCATGGAGGTCGTCACACGCCGGGACGGAGGGCTTTTTCCCAAGCCGAAGGAAATCCATCTGGAGTGTTCGTGCCCGGATTGCGCCAGCCTGTGCAAACACGTCGCGGCAACCCTCTACGGGGTCGGTGCACGGCTAGACGAGCACCCAGAACTACTTTTCGTCCTGCGCGGGGTCGATCATCTGAAGTTGATTGCCTCGGCGGCGGACGCGGTGACTGAAGACCTCGTCGTCTCGACCGCCGGCGGTGCGGTCACGCTCGACGAGAGCAGTCTGACGGACATTTTTGGCATTGAGATCGCCCCAGCCGCCTCCAAGATTCCGGCCGCCGCAAAGTCTCCCAAATCAATGGCGCACGCGACGCGCCAGAGAAATACCCGACGCACCACGAAGCCGCCGGTCCATCCTGCGGCGAAGAAGTTAAAGGTTTCGCCGCGCACCACTGCCACTTAGTGTGGTGCGATCTGGCTTCAAGAATTCTTCGCAGATGCCCTTCTAAAGTTTTCATCGAAAAACAAGCCTGCTCCCGGCAAGCCCGAACCCATACTCTACGGTTTAGAAGACCGTCATTTTGCCTCTGAGAGACATGCCAGTTGCGCGGTGCTTTATTGGGACAGCCATGCCGCGTGCCCAACCGATCTCGAAGACAAACATCAACGTGCTGCCCTGTCGACTGGCCAGCAAACCGGAATACAAGTTCGTTGTCACCGGCCCCCGCCCCGGTGGGCCACCGTCGCTGGCGGAAGTTTTTTGCCGTCAAAGCACAAGCGGAAGCCTACGCGCACCTGCGAAAGGTGGAACTGGCAAATGTCGGCACGCAAGGGGCGGCACTGACCCAGGGCCAGCGGGCAGAATATATCGACTGCGTGAAGGAACTTGAGCCGTACAACGTGAGACTGCGAGAGGCGATCAAGATGCTTCTGCCCACGCTGGCTGCGCGTCGTCAGTCGGTGAGTTTGGAACCGGCGGTGGCCGCAATGATTACCGCTCAGAAAGAAGACGGTGCAAGCGACAGGCACCTCGAAGACCTCCGTTCTCGGTTGGGTCAGTTCCAGCGAGCATCTCCCGGCCGGCTGCTCGCAACCATCACGAGCGTCGAGATCGACGATTGGCTGCGGGGGTTGTCGGTGGCAAATATTACCCACAACAATTTCCGGCGAGTAGTCGGTGGCCTGTTCTCATTTGGTTGCATGAGAAAATGGTGCGCGGAAAACCCGATCAACGCCGTGGGTAAAGCAAAAGTGAAAGGTGGGAAAATTGGCATCCTTTCACCAGAACAGATCGCCAAGCTCTTGACGAACGCACCGGCGGACATGGTTCCAGCTTTGGCTATCGGTGCCTTTGCCGGACTTCGACGGGCAGAGATCGAGCGTCTGGACTGGTCCGAAGTTCGTTCGAAGAAAAACTTGATCGAGGTCGCCGCAGCAAAATCCAAAACAGCAGCCCGTCGCTTCGTACCCATCCGCGCCAACCTCACCGCGTGGCTGACTCCTCTCGCGCAAAAGGAAGGTCCCGTTTGCCCATCGAACTACCAAGCTCATCTCAACACAGCACGGGAGGCCGCCGACCTGTCAGGAAAGAACTGGCCCAAAAATGCTCTGCGTCATTCGTTCGCCAGTTACCACGCTGCACGGTTCCAGGATGCCGGCAAACTCGCCGCCGAAATGGGACATACTACACCAGCCACAGTATTCCAGTACTACCGCGAGCTAGTCGAGCCGAGAAATGCTGCTCGCTATTGGAAGGTTTGAAGTAACCTTGCCGTTCATGCTCAAGTGGATTGATTGAGGAGAAGACTTTCTCTGTGCACCAGAGTAAAAATGCCATCTGCCGATCAAACCAAGGATTCTGAATTGATCGTGTTTTAACAGCGCAAAATCATTCAATTACTTCTAGATCAAGAAAGCATTCTTAGCTAAAACGCGAGAATTCGTACTCCACTGCGTCTAGAAAAACGAGGAATTGCCTCAGACAAACCTCCGAGCTTTGCGAATTCTATTTCTCAGTCCAGCCGCCCAGCAAGGTGGTGCGGAAGCCGTTTTGCTAGATGTGCTCAAGCTGATACGAGAAGCGCGTCCGAATTGGATAATATGTGTCTTGATTGGGGAGGAGGGGCCGCTGGTAGCTAAAATTCGATCGTTGGGAGTAATTGTGGAAGTGTTGAGCTTTCCGCTGGCGGTGCGTTCTCTCGGAGAAGGCCGGGCGGGACTAGCCGAATCGAAGAGAGGATGGCTCTCCAAGGGGAAGCGGCTAACCTCGTGGTTGCGCGCGAGCAGCGGCGTGGTGGTATACGGGTGGAAGCTGCAACGGCGGCTGCGGCAACTGTGGCCCGACTTAATTCACTCGAACGGGATGAAAATGCATCTGTTCGGTGCGCTGTTCAAGCCGGGCCGTGTGCCGTTGTTATGGTACTTGCATGATTACCTGAGCAACCGCGTGACCATGAAACCGTTGCTGCAACGGCTGGCGAGTCGGTGCACGCTGGTGGTGGCCAACTCGCAAAGCGTGGCCAACGACGTAAGGGTTGCATTGCCCCATGGGCCGCCGGTGCAAGCAGTGTACAATCCCGTGGACGTGAGCCGCTTCAAACCGGACGGACCCAGGCTGGATCTTGACGTGCTGTCCGGATTGCCATCTGCCCTGCCGGGTATAGTTCGTATCGGCCTGGTAGCTACCTTTGCTTATTGGAAGGGGCATGAAGTCTTCTTGCAGGCAGCCGCGATGGTCTCCGGGGCGGCTCGGTTTTATGTGATCGGCGGACCTGTGTACGCCACCGCTGGGAGTCAGCGTACTTTGGAGGAATTACGTTCCATGGCACGGTCGCTCGGCGTTGAAGAGAAGGTGGGATTTACAGGATTCGTTGACGATGTTCCGGCGGCCATGCGCGCACTGGATGTCGTGGTGCATGCCAGCACCGAACCGGAGCCATTCGGATTGGTGATCATCCAGGCGATGGCATGTGGACGAGCGACGGTCATTAGCGCGGCGGGTGGGGCGGTAGAACTGATTGAGCCGGAGGTCAGCACACTTACGCATCAACCCGGCAATGTCACCGGACTCGCCGGTGCGTTGGAGCGATTGGTCGCTGACCCTGGGCTGCGTACCCAGCTTGGAGTCAACGGCCGGCGGCGAGTCGAGGAACAATTTACTGCCAGCCAGATGGCCGCACGTCTCGTGCCTTTGTACGAGGCACTGGCGAGAAAGGATCGATGAAGGTCCTGCACGTCAGCTCCGGCAATCTGTACGGTGGAGTGGAGAGCTTCCTAGCAACGCTCAGCCGGGACCGCGCCTGTTGCCCGGACATGGAACCGCGCTTTGCGTTGTGCTTCCAAGACAGATTGTCCGAGCAACTCGCCGTGCTGGGCACGCCTGCCCACGATCTTGGCGAAGTGCAGACACGGTTTCCATGGCAGGTTTGGCGTGCACGTCGCCGCTTGGCACGGCTGTTGCGGGAGCAACAGCCGGATGTAATGGTCTGCCACATGCCTTGGGCGTTGGCGATCTTCGGCCCGGTGGCACGTCGGGCAAGGCTCTCCCTTGTGTTCTGGATGCACGACGTGGCGGAGGGCAGTCACTGGATCGAGCGTTGGGCGGCGCGCTGCCCGCCGGACCTCGCGGTTTGCAACAGCCGTTTTACCGCCGCTTCACTAGGCCGGCTCTTGCCGCGCAATACACCACCGCATACGGTGATCTACTGCCCGGTCTCGGCGCCAGAGGATGGAGGCTCGTCCGCTGAGCGGGAGGCAGTCCGTCGGGAGCTGGGTGTCCCGGCGCATGACTGCGTGTTCATCCAAGTCGGCCGGATGGAATCTTACAAGGGATGCGCCCTGCACCTGCAAGCACTGGGCCTCCTAGCTGATGTACCCGGCTGGAGTTGCTGGATCGTGGGCGGCGCACAGCGTCAGGCAGAGAAAGAGTTCTTGGCAGAACTTCAAGCTCTGGCGCAGGCGGCCAGGATTGCTGCCCAGGTGCAATTCTTGGGCGAACGACACGACGTAGGTCGGTTGTTGCGGGCGGCAGACGTATTTTGCCAGCCGAACCTGAGAGGCGAACCGTTCGGCATCGTGTTCATTGAGGCGCTTTATGCCCGGTTGCCCGTGGTGAGCACGGCGCTCGGCGGGGCCATGGAGATTGTGAACGATCACTGTGGGCGGCTAGTGCCCGCGAACGACCCGAGGGCGCTGGCAGAGGTGCTGAGAGGGATGGTCCAAGACCAAGTACTGCGTGAGCGGCTCGGCGGAGAGGGGCCGGCGCGGGCAACGAGCCTGTGTGCTCCGGGAAAGGTGCTGCCCCGGATGATGGCCGAGTGGATGGCGCTTGTACACGAATGATGGTTTGAAAGAAGAAGGACCAAGGCCAGAAAGCAAAAACCCCAAGATGAAAGACATTTTGAGAGCGTGGATGCTGCGCCTTTTCCCCACGGCTTACCACCGCTACGTTGCGTGGCGTTTGCGAAAAATGTTTCGTGTCCGTTTCCTGCCCAACCAAACAAAGATCAGCGAGATGCTGTTCGGAGACGAGGGCGACATCCGTGTGTTGAGCGGTCCTTTCGCGGGCATGAAATACATGAACGAAGTGTTCTACTCCTCGGCCACACCACGCTGGCTGGGAACCTACGAGATGGAACTGCATCCAGCCGTGGAGGAGATCGGTCGGCGCGGCTACCAAGTCATCATCGACGTGGGAAGCGCGGAGGGATACTACGCCGTGGGATTGGCACGACTTTGTCCACACGCGAAAGTTTACGCGTTTGACACCGACCCATGGTCGCGGAAGCAATGCCGCCGGTTGAGCCAGATCAATGAGTTGAGTTCCCGGGTAAATGTCCGTGGTTTAATGAAATCAGGGGACTTGGCGCCGTTGGTTGCGGACCCGACGCTTATCGTTTGCGACATCGAGGGCTATGAATTGAGGTTGCTTGATCCACAGCTTTGCTCCGCCCTGCTGGGATGTGATCTGCTGGTGGAGGTTCACGAGTTCACCGCTTTCGGCGGCCAGATCGAAGAAACTCTGACCCGACGTTTTGCGGACACCCACCAGATTCGGGTGTTCACAACGGCCAAGCGGTCTCCCGCCACTGCCTCGGGGTTGTTCCCGAGCGGCAGCCCGGTGGAGACGATCACGCAGGCGATGGATGAACACCGCTCCGCAGCGCAGAGCTGGCTGTGGATGAAGCAGAAACGGGATAGCCAGAAAACCTAGCATCTGCCACCGCCGAAGCTCGTTCTCCCGCCCCGAATGGATACGCCTTCGCCCAAGACACAGCCGCCCGGCGCCGCGCCGAGCAGGCCCACGGGTCCCAGGCACATCCTGTCTCTCGATGGAGTCCGCGGCCTAGCCATCCTCATGGTGATGGTCTTTCATTATCGTCAGCCAAACCCAGCTCCGGGGTGGGCATTCACGGCGTGGGACCGCCTCGCAGGTGCAGGTGGCAACGGGGTCAATCTGTTCTTCGTACTTTCGGGTTTTCTGATCACTGGCATCCTGTGGGACGCCAAGCAGGACGACCACTATTTCCGGAATTTTTTCGCTCGGCGGCTGCTGAGGATCTTTCCGCTTTATTACGGTGTGCTTTTGGTCGCGTTGATGGTCCTGCCACGTTTGCACCCGATCACCGACCCGAAGCTTGCTGTGACGGTGCAGCACCAGATCTGGCTGTGGACGTACACCAGCAATTTCTACGAAAGTTGGTCGGGCCGGGCGCTGCCGCTGTTCGGGCACTTTTGGAGCCTGGCGGTCGAGGAGCAATTTTACCTGCTGTGGCCGCTGGTTGTGTTCCGGGCTGACTGGCGGACCTTGGCAGGGATCTGCGCGGCATGCTTCGTCGGTGCGTTCATCATGCGGTTGTCCTTGCTCCTGGCGGGTGCGGACCCGGCTTTAGGGGTGTTGCGTTTGACCCCGTGCCAGTTGGACAGCTTGGCCACCGGGGCGTTCCTGGCGCTGCTGTTGCGCTTGCCTGGCGCGGGTTCACCCTCCCGGTGGCGGGGCTGGGCCTGGCGGATCTTCGGGGCGAGTGCGCTCATGATGACAGTCGTCGTGCTCGGCTATCCGGAACTGATCGCCGGACACGCGGTGCTCGTGGCGTTGTGCAATTCGGGCTGGAGTGTTTTCTTCGGAGCGGGCTTGCTGCTGGCGGTCATCGAACCGCCGGGCGCTTTGTTTCGCCGGGGATTAGAGACGGCTACCCTCCGGACAATTGGCAAGTATAGTTATGGGCTGTATGTATTCCACTGGCCCCTGGGCCGCCTGTGGGTGGATCAGTTGGGGAAGTGGCTCGAGCGGCCTCACGGCTCTCCGCTCGGCCAAGCCACGGTCTTCCAGGGCGTTTATTTTGTGCTGGCGGCGGCTTCATCCTTTCTGATGGCGTGGCTGAGTTGGCACCTTTACGAAAAACACTTCCTGCGTCTGAAGCGATACTTTGTTCCGCGGTGGAAGGCTCCTTTCCCATTGCCCGTTGTGACCCTTAGCAATCCGTGAGCATCCCGATCTCTCCCACCCTCACCACCGTACCGGTGCCTCCAAGCCGGAAGAACCTCCGCGAGTCAACAGTGCGGCGGCCAATGGGCCAAGCCAGGCTGCGTTGGAACCTAGCCGAGTGGTTTATCCTGGCGCAGACGTTTATCCCTGCACTGCTGTACCTGCCCGGCTCACAGCCTCTCCGGGTACCTATCCGGGTCGCTTCCTACGGGCTGAGTCTGGGAGCGTTGGTGTATTATTGGCTAGTTGCCAGACCCAAAGGGCGGAGCAAAAAAGCCCATCCTGCCTCAGCGTGGCTCATCGCAGCGATGGCTTACCTGGGTTTAATGCTCGTCCATCCCAACACTAACAGCCTCTTGGCCGGGTCGGCCCAGATCGCGCTCTATTTTGCTGTTCTCTCGCCCCTAATTTGGGCACCCTCCTTCGTCGAAAACTCGACGCGGCTCAACCGGCTGCTCTGGTTGCTGTTGATCTGCAACGGTATTAATTCCTTCGTGGGGGTCATGCAGGTGCAGGATCCCAATCGATGGATGCCGAAGGAATTCTCCAGCGTGTACGCCGAGTCGGAATATGGCTTGGGAACCGTAATCTACGAGGGGGCTGGCGGGAACTTCATCATCCGCCCCCCCGGGCTAGGAGACGCCCCGGGGGCCGTGGCGATGCCGGCGGCATTCGCGCTTGTCTTGGGGCTGGTGTTCGTAGTCAGCGCCAAAGTGTGGTGGCAGCGGATCCTTGCGGGTGGATTTGCGGTGCTGGGTGCCGCCGCAGTTTTCCTGACACTGGTACGTTCCAGCCTGCTCATTGCTGTCGGTGAGGTCTTGATTTACTTTCTGCTGCTGCTGGCACAGAAGCGCTTTCAACAGGCGATTGCCTTGATGCTAGTCGCGGTGGCTGCGATCACGTTGGCGTTTCTCCACAGCGCTAGCGTCGGCGGAGAAAGTCTCACGGCGAGATTCCACTCGATCTTCGAGGAAGATCCCATGACGTTCTACTACGAGAACCGGGGCAACCAAGTCGAAGAGGGATTCATGGGAATGCTGCCGAAATATCCGATGGGGGCCGGGCTTGGGCGTTGGGGAATGATGAATCTTTACTTCGGCAACCAAGCCAACGTTAGCGGCGCACCGATATGGGTAGAGATTCAGGTGCCCGCCTGGATTGTGGACGGAGGGATTGTACTGCTGCTACTTTATCCGGTTGCAATTGCGCTCGCGTTGCTTGAACAAGGCAGAATTGCGCTAAATCACCGAGACGCAAGTGTGCGGCGGGTAGCGGGCATCATCTTTGCTGCCAACACTGGGCTGGTAGCACTGTGTTCGAGCTACCCGGTCTTTGCCGCACCAGTCGGGATGCAATTCTGGTTCCTCTCGGGTGCTTTGCATGGACTGACGCGCCGCGGGCCGTTCTCGAATGATAACCGGAACACCACCCGGCGGCCGGTGGCCGTCGGAAGCGACCATCATCAATTGAAAGCCCCCGCATGAGCCAAGCGCGGCGGATTTGTTTGCTTGTCAGTGGGGACTTCGTCCGCACCGGCGGGATGGACATCGGCAACTACATGCTCGCACAGCACCTCGCCAAGCAAGGCTGGGAGGTGCATCTCGTGGCTCACCGCGTAGCCGAAGAACTCACGCGACTGTCTGGCATATATTTCCATCGGGTCCCTCTTCCGTTCAAAGCTTACTTGTTCGGTCTGCCGCTGCTGGATCGCTGGGGCCGCCGTTGGGCGGCTCGAATCACGTTGAGGGGCGGGCGGGTTGTGGTCAACGGTGGCAACTGCCAGTGGGGCGACGTGAACTGGGTGCACTATGTGCACGCCGCCTACACACCGGAGGTGCATGGGAACTGGCTGCGGCGATGGAAAGCGCGCTGGCAACACCGGCGTTTCTTGGCCGACGAGCGGTGTGCGCTCGGCAAAGCACGCTTGATCATCGCCAACTCGCACGCGACCAAGCGCGAACTCATCCAGCATCTCGGGTTGCCGGAGGCACGGGTGCAAGTCGTCTATTATGGGGGCGACCCGGACAAGCTGCATCCGCTGGCAGCGGAAGAGCATCGCGCCGCCCGTGCCAAGCTCGGGTGGATGCAAGGGCGGTTAAAAGCGGTGTTCGTTGGCGCGCTTGGCGACCGGCGCAAAGGATTCGACCTACTCATCGCTGCGTGGGAACAGCTTTGCGGCGACTCGGCGTGGGACGTAGACCTGACGGTCGTTGGCATGGGAGCGGAATTGCCGGTGTGGCAGGCGCG
This sequence comes from uncultured Chthoniobacterales bacterium, assembly GCA_964250955.1. Lineage (GTDB taxonomy): Bacteria > Verrucomicrobiota > Verrucomicrobiia > Chthoniobacterales > SZAS-18 > CAHJWO01. Next base: position 20,367 of record CAXUIU010000007.1, read on the forward strand.
GGTCGCTGGCCATGCCGCGTTGAGGGCACACGTTGAGTTCCTGGGTTTTCGGCGGGACGTGCCGCAAATTTTGGGTGCCTCCGATCTGCTGGTCGCGCCCACACGCTACGAGGCATACGGGCTGGGGGTGCACGAGGCGCTTTGCTGCGGGGTGCCAGCGCTCGTCAGCGCGGATGCCGGCGTGGCCGAGCGCTATCCGGCTGAGCTACAGGGTTTGCTGTTGCCGATCCCACTGAGCGTGCCGACACTCGTGGCGAGCCTGCGGGCTTGGCGGGATCAGCGGGAATCCTTCGTTACACCCTTGAACCGGTTGGCGGCGCAACTCGGCGCGGAGACGTGGGAACAAGCCGCCGCCGCCATCGCCCAAGGCATATCCGATCACCCTTAGCTCTTGTCGTTTTCTGAAGATTGTCTTGGTCTTTCCAGACCCGCCGCTGCCATTCGGTACAGCCGCAGCGCGGTGGTATTATGTGCTGTTGCAAGGATTGCAGGCCCGCGGGTACACGGTGGTCGCATACGCCGCATGCGCCACGGCGCAGCTTGCCGATGAGGCGATGACGTTGTTTCCCCCTTCCGAATACGATTTACGCTGTTTCCTGTACCCGCAACGCGGTGGCTGGTGCGCCAAATGGGAAACTTGGCGTGAACCTTATTCCTATATCTTCGGGCCGGACTTGCGGCTTGATTTGGAACGCACCTTGGCCGGTGGAGATTGTATCCTGCACTTGGAGACGCACTGGAGCGGCTGGCTCGCGCTGTCACACCTGCAACGGGCTGTCTTGAATATTCACAGCCTGTACGGCGTGGATCTAGCGAGCGCGCCGCGGGGCTCGTGGTGGAATACGTTACGAACACGCCGGGTGTTTGCCGCCGAGAAGAAGTTGCTGCGCGCTTACCCACGACTAACCACCCTGAGCCAAGCACTCGCGGATCGGCTGCGACAGACCGCGACCAGAGCCGATGTTCGCGTGGTGCCGTTCGGATTCGACTCGAGTCTCTATGCGTTCACGCCGTCGGTACGCGAGGCCGGCACGCGCCCGGTCGTGGGATTGATCGGCAGTTTCAACTGGCAACCCACGTACACCGCCGGAATCCGGCTGCTGACCCGGCTCTGGCCGGACATCCGTCGTCGTGTGCCTGACGCACAGTTGCTGATTGTGGGACGGCAGGCGCGTTCGGCGTTGGCGTCTTGCCTGCCCGTGGATGATCCAGACGTCACGATTGAGGAAAACGTACCCGACATCCTGCCATATTTCCGGAAGCTTGATACAATGCTCTACGCTCCCGGCCAGGGAACCGGGGTAAAGGTAAAAGTGTTGGAAGCGTTCGCGCTGGGGGTGCCGGTGGTGACGAACCGGGATGGTGTCGAGGGAATTCCCGCTACGCATGGTCGGCAGGTGAGCCTCGGCGAAAGCGACGAAGACTTGATCGCGTCGTGCGTCCGGCTGCTGATTGACAGGAACGCAGCCATCCGCCAAGCACGCGAAGCCAGAACGCTGCTGGAAGAACACTGCGGGCCTGAGCACGTGTTGGAAGGTTGGCGAAAAATCTACGCACAAATCGCATCCGGCGGGATGCTCGCCACAGGGAAATCCACAAGCGGTCCGTGCGGTCTCAGCGGAGTTGAGGAATGAAGGTGGGTTTCAACGCTCGACTGCTTGCAGAGCCGACTCTGCGGGGCTGGAACCGCTACACCATCAACCTGCTGGCATCCTTGGCCCCGTTGGGCGTGGAACTGTTTCTTTATTCGGATCGACCGGTGCATGCTGGGCATCTGGCGCGATTGCCACAAGGTAGTTTCTACCTGCGGCTCGCCCCCGCGATGAACTATCTTTTGTGGGAACAACGCTGGCTACCCTCCCAGACGGAGAAAGACGGCGTAGCGGTGTTGCATTGTCCGTTCAACTTCGGGTTGCCCTGGGCATGTCCCTGTCCCCGCGTGCTGACGCTGCACGACGCTATCGGACAAACGCCCGAGACAGGGCGGCCGCACTGGTCTAAAAGACTGGGTGTCGCGGCGTGGAAGACCGATTTCACGCACTGGGTATCCCGGGCGCGTGCCGAGCGCATCATCACGGTCAGCCAGCACTCGAAGCAGGACTTAGTGCGCTTGCTGGGCCTTGCCCCGGAACGGATCAGCGTGGTCTACGAGGCGGCGGACGACCAGTTTTCCGCGGCGGTGCCAGCAGAGCGACGCAAGGTGTTCCGAAGCGAGCAAGGGTTGACGAAACCATACTTTTTCTACGTTGGCGGCTGGGAAGAACGCAAGAATGTAGAGTTCCTGATCCAAGCGTTCGCCCGTGCCGCGCTGCCAGAGGTAGAACTTGTCTTGGCAGGGGGAAAGTCCGGCGAAAAGGCAGCGATGCTCAGGCTGGCGGAGTCGCTGGACGTGGCCGGACGGGTGCGGTTTTTGCCTTGGGTAGATGAAGGGGATCTCGTCCTGTTCTACGCGGAGGCAATCTGCTTTGTCTACCCGAGCCGGTACGAGGGCTTTGGTCTTCAGTTGTGCGAGGCAATGGCGGCGGGGTGCGCGGTTCTGGCCGCGGACGGCACCAGCCTACCCGAGGTGCTCGGCAATGGCGGCGAGACGTTCTCGCTGGATGGCTTTGACGATCTCAGCGCAAAACTGCGGCGCGTGGCTACCGATGCGAAGCACCAACAACACCTGCGTGATTTGGCTGCCCGGCGATCCGCCTTCTTCTCCTGGGAAAAAACCGCAGAGGAAACGCTCGCCTTGTACCGACGGTGCCTTCGACCGAAGGATTGAGATCGCAGAACCTGCAACCATGAGTAATAACTTGGCTTACGCTAATTACTGGCAACGCAAACAGTTGCTGGCGAGACCGTTGCCGGCCTTCGTGGTGAAACGCTGGTGGCCGGAGGAAAATCTCAGTGAGATCGAGCAGATTTACTTCGATGCCGTCAAGGATGCCACCAGCTTGCTTGATGTTGGCGCAGGCGATCTGCGGATCAAACGCAAATTCGAACGCGCTGGTTACCGGGGACGCTACGACACGCAGGACATCGGCGGAGAATACGAATATACGTTCAGCCGATTAGAGGACGCCGCCGTCGATTATGGTGCCATCCTCTGCTTGGATGTAATCGAGCATCTGCCGCTGGAGGCCGGTTTGCTGTTGTTGATGCAGATCATCGGGCGACTCGCGCCCGGGGGAGTGCTTATCCTCCAGACACCAAATGCCCGCTGCATCCGTCATCCCTTGTCGTGGGACATGACGCATGTGCAATGCTACAACGTGTACGACTTGTGGGCCTATCTCACCACACTGGGTCTGGAAACTACCGGCTACCGGGTGTGCTTCTCTGCCCCGCACCAAGGGTTGTTCAACCGAATGCGAACGTTGCTGCAACGCTACGTTGTCACACGACTAATGCACTGCGACTACGCGGACAACATCAGCCTCGTAGCACGAAAACTACCAGCCCCATGATCGGGACCAATCGCGCCAGATTCCCACAACGCTCCTCCAATTTGTATGAGTAGCAGTCGAACCCTACGCGCCGGCTGGAACTTTGCGTCACAAGGAGTCTGCGTTGCTGCCTCCTTGGTGGTGGCGCTCGCATCGGTGCCATTTTTGCTGCGCCACCTGGGCACGGAGCGATTCGGGGCGGTCAAGGTGGTCGCCGACTGGTTTTCTTACATCGCTCTGCTCGAACTCGGACAGGGCATCTCGCTGCTGGCGGCCTTGTCAAAGGCCGTCGGCCAAGGAGACGAGGCGGCGGGCAGGCGGGTCGTGGTGGCAGGTTGGTGGATCTATCTCCAGCTCTCAGCCTTGATGGTGCTCGCCGGGACGGGGCTGGCGGCGACGATGCCATTCCTGATCAAGCGTGTGCAACTCGGTCCGACCGAGGTCTGGCTAGCCGCAGCGATCTCGGCGATCCCGCTGGCGTACTTTGCGGCGGGCACGGTAGGGCGTCTGCTCTGCTCTGTGCGGCAGCGGGATTACATCAACAACCTGCTGTTTCTGGTGCAGTCCCTATTCACCACGACGCTTCTGATCATCCTGGCTTCCCTCGGATACGGGCTGCCGGGGCAGGCGGCGGGGGTGGCGTTGGGGCAGTTGCCTACCGTCCTTTATCTGTTCCGGGAAACCTGCCGAGAGTTTCCTGGCTTTTGGCGGCAGCGCACCGACACGGCGACTGCGCAGAAGCTCTGGTCTTCCAATTGGCCGGCGTTCTTCTTTAATCTGAGTGGGCGCGTCGGCCTGATGAGCGACAACATCGTGCTGGCGGCCATTGTCGGGCCGCTGGCGGTGGCCCCCTTCTTTCTCACCCAGCGATTGATCACCATAGCTCAAGGGCAATTGCAAGGTTTAGGTAATTCTGCTTGGGCAGGACTGGCAGAACTGCATTATCGAAACGAACGTGCCCTGTTCGAGACACGGCTGCTCGAATTGACGGGGATGGTCAGCGGCCTCGGCTTTGCGTTGTTGGCCCCGCTGGGGTCCTTCAACGCGTCTTTCATCACGCGCTGGTTGGGAGCGTCCATCTACAGCGGGGATGCGGTGACGCTGCTGGCCTGCACGAACGGCTGGCTGCTGGCACTCTTTAGCCTGTGGAACTGGCTCATCACGGGCAGCGGAGAACTGCGGCGCTGGCTGCCATACGCGCTGGCGTTCACAGGCGTCAACCTCCTGGCAAGCATCGGGGCGACCTTCGCGTTCGGTCTGCCCGGGCCGCTGCTGGGCACCCTGGTTTCTTTGCTGGCGGTGCAGGCGTGGGCGTCGCCCAAGGTGCTGCAAGCTATCTTCGGGTTATCCTGGCAGAAGCTCTGGGGCGCGGCGTTGCAACCGGCGCTCTGGGGGGTGCCGTTCGCGACGGGTTGCGTCTGGTGCAGCCGGCGGTTCCTGCCTAGCGGTTGGATCGGTTTTGGCGCGGCCATCATGGTCAGCGGCAGCGCGGGGCTGGCGTTTTGGTGGCAGTTCTCTCTGGATATGGCGATGCGACGGCAGTGGAAGATGCGCCTGGCCACGATGCTCGGACGTTCCCAGCAGGAGACAGCCCCGGTCGCCTCATGAATTTCCTGGCTCTGGTCCGCGCGGACGTGGTGGCGCACGTTCCACCTGCCGAAAGGAACATGCCCGCGGCGCGGTGGGTCTGGGTCATCATGAAGATCGCCGTGCGGTCGAGCGGATTTCACGTGATGCTGCTGCATCGGTTGGCGCACGCCGCGCTGGGTTGGCCGGGGGGTGGTCGGGCGGTGGGCGCCCTCATTTTCTGGCTGATCCGGCACGGGTACGGTTGCGCGCTGGCGCCATCGGCGCGGCTGGGAGGTGGCATCATGCTGCCCCATCCGCAGGGGATCGTCATCGGCGGCGAGGTCGTCGTGGGCGCACGGGCATTTATCTTCCAGAACGTCACCATCGGCGGATCGCCGGGTAAAAGCGGGCAGCCGCGGATCGGTACGGATGCGCGGATCTACGCCGGAGCAGTCATCTCCGGCCCGGTGACCCTCGGAGACAACGTCATGGTCGGCGCCAACGCCGTCGTCAGCCAGGACGTGGACAGCCGCATGGGAGTGCGGGCAGCCCGTGTGGACGTTTTCGCGCTGCCGGAGCAATTTCTGGCGCCCGGCGAAACGCCGTCTGGCAACTTCATAGATTAACGCTAACCAGTCAGCCGCTTTGATCGCATCTGCCATGACTTCCAGCGTTCTCATCCCCAGCTTCCGGCGGGTCGCCGCATTGGAAAAGTGCCTGGATAGTCTGGCCAAGCAGAATCGATTGCCGACGGAGGTGCTCGTGGTGTGGCAAGACGATGATCAGGAGACGCGCATCGTTGCCGAGGCACGGCAAGCCCGGCTGCCGTGCGTGTTGCGCGTCCTGTACAGCAAGGCGCGGGGGGTTGTCCCGGCGGAGAACGTGGCCTTGGAGGCTGCCGGAGGGGAGATCATCCTGCTCATCGACGACGACGCCGTGGCCCCGCCGGACTGGGTGGAACGTCACCTAGCCATGTACATAGACCCAGAAGTGGGTGCCGTGGGCGGGTCGGCCGACAATCTGCGGCCCGACGGCGCTCCTTTCCCTCGTCGCAACGCCATGCCGGTGGGTCGCCTGGATTGGCTCGGAAGACTGGCTGGCAACATGTACGACCAGCCGTCCGAATGGCGGAGCCTCCCGCCACGTGAAGTGGATCATCTCGTCGGATATAATCTGAGTTTGCGCAGAAAGGCTTTCGACCGTTTCGAGTGCATGCTCAAGCCGTACTGGCAGATGTTCGAACTCGACGCCTGCCTGCAAGTGAAGGCGCGAGGTTACCGCGTAATGTTCGACTTCGCCAACGTGGTGGTGCATCAGCCGACCAACACCGCCTACACCGGGGGGCGGGACGGAGACTTGAGCGTCAAGGTCTACAACCCCACCTTCAATCACGCCTTTATCCTCGCGCGCCGCGTGCCGGGATGTTTGCCGCTGGCGTCCGTATACCAGCTGGCGGTAGGGTCGATGTCCTCGCCGGGTATCGTCGCCTTCGTGGTCTCGGCTTGGCGTTACGGATGCGTCCGCCGCGAGCTTGGCATCTTGTGGCAGGTCTGGCGAGCGTACCTGCAGGGAGTGTGGATAGGATGGATGAACACAGCAAACAAGCACTCCGGACGATGACAAATTCCACGCGGCGCGTGCTGTGCATCAACACCGGCGGGGTAGGTAACCTGCACGGTGTGCGGATGCGTCGTCTGGCGGCCGGCCTCGAAGCGGAGGTGACCTACCATGATCTCGACCGCCGTGCTTCCCCGTGGGCGGCGACGCGCGCACTGTGGCATGTCGTCCGGCGGCAGGGGCCATGGCATCTGATCTACCAGGAAGGCACCAGCATCCTTGCCGGGGCGTGCCTGATCCGGGCCAGAAAACAACGGGGACAAAGGTTCATCGTCTCCTCGGGCGATCCGATTGGCGGATTTTTTGCGGTGACCAAGGGACCGCTGTTTGGCAAATTGTTCGGCGCGTACGAACGGCGGTTGTACCGTGCCTGCACGGCGTTCGTCGGCTGGACGCCGTACCTGACCGGAGCCGCGCTCCAACTCGGCGCCCATCGGGCCATCACCATCGAGGGAGCAGTGGACCTGAACGTCTTCCGACCACGGATCCAGACTGAACGCACCGCGACGCGCACGCGTCTAGGGTTGCCCCCGGACGCACTGGTCTGCGGGGTCGTCGGCAGCTTGGCATGGACTCCCCGGCAGGCGTACTGTTACGGCCTCGAATTGATCGAGACCCTCAAGTTGCTCAGGCGGAGCGACGTGTTCGTCTTGGTCGTGGGCGACGGCGAGGGACGTGCGCGGTTGGAAGCGGTTCTCCCCGAGGCGTTGCGGACACGGGTCGTTTTCACCGGTCGCTTGCCGGAAGCGGAAGTCGCCGGCGCGATGAACGCCATGGACATCGGGTTTGTCACGCAGACGCTGGACACGCTCGGTAACTATCGGCTGACCACCAAGCTTCCCGAATACCTCGCTTGCGGAACGCCGGTCGCCATGAGTGCGGTGCCCGGCTTTTACGACTACGTAGCTTCTGCCGGCTGGGCTTTGCCGCCGTTCCACCCCGCCAGCCAAAACTTCCATCGACGTTGCGCGGACTGGATCGACCGTCTTCCCGCCGACGAGGTGGCTGCCAAGGCACGGCACGCACGCGCTGTCGCAGAGTCGCGCTTCGATTACGAAGTCCTGGGTGCAAAGTTCCGCGCGTTTGTCCAATCGTTGCTAGAAGAGGAAAGAAGCGTGATCTAAAAAAGCAAATCGCCGCAAATTACCAGACAACGCATTATGCAAGACGGCCAGCAACTCGAAGCACTCTACCAATATTCGGACGCAGACGTGCGAGGTCGGGGTATGGGCGCTGAAGAAGCCGGCCAGATTTACGGAGACTACGCCCGCTTTGTCAGCGGGTTTGCTCCCGCGACCGCCGACCTACTGGATGTAGGATGTGGCAACGGCTGGTCGGCCGAAGTTTTCAGCCGCTTGGGTCACCGGGTAACTGGGATGGATCTCAATGCCGCCTTCTTCGAACCTCCCGCCAGTGGCAGTCTGACGTTGAAGGAGGGCAGTGCTTTAAACCTGCCTTTCACGGAAAATTCGTTTGATGTGGTGGGCACTAACCAGATGCTTGAACATGTGTCCGACCCTCAGCGCGCTTTGGCGGAGATGCTGCGAGTTCTCCGACCCGGCGGAGTGCTTTGCGTGGTAAGCCCCAACCTCATCAGCCCGTTGATCCCGTTGCGCACGCTGTTCCGCCATGCGTGGCGCAACCGCCCATTACAGCAGATTTTTCTCTAGGGCACCGGTATGCCCCATCACCCCAGCGGCAACACGGTGCCGGAAGCTCTCGTCGGTGTATTGGCTAATACAGTGCGGATTGCCAAGCAATCCTTTTCCAAGCAAGCGCTTTTCGAGATGCGGCAGCCCGACATGCAACCTCCTTTCAGCGCTGACAATGATGCATGCTACTGGTGCAATCCTCTGGATCTGATCCGCTTCTTCCAGGCGCACAGCTGCGAAATTTTGTGCAATGGCAAACCGGGTCGGGCGCGCTGGGCAGCGCCGCTGGCCACTGGGACATGCATTACCGTCCGTAAAGCTACAGCTAACTGATGGCCAACAAGACAATCGGATGGTCGCCAAGGCAAGTTGCGCTGCTGGCGGACCTCCGTGAAGAAAGCTGGCCAAGCATGGATTTGGTCGCCGACATGCTGGCCGCGCACCTGCCACACCACGCGGCGCCCGACTTGCAGATTCACAGCCTCTGTCCGGCCATGCGACGCCGGTTCAGCGGCGGGCGAGCCTCCCCCAACGGCCCGGCCTGGATGGCTGACCGTCTGCTCAATCGTTTTCACGATTACCCGCGCTTCTTGCGCTCGCAACGCGTCGGCTTCGCACTGTTCCACTTGGCCGACCACTCCTACAGCCAACTCGTCCACGAACTGCCTGCGGAACGAACCGTCGTCACCTGCCACGACCTCGACACTTTCCGCTGCCTGTGGGAGCCGGGCCACGGCGGGCGCGGCCGGCTGTTTCGTGCCATGACCCACCGCATTCTCACCGGGATGCAAAAGGCTGCACACGTTTGTTGCGACAGCGAGGCGACCCGCGACGAACTCCTGGCACGCGCGCTCCTCCCGCCTGAACGCACCAGCGTCGTGAGGCTCGGGCTGCGCCCGGAACTGACCGCTTCTGCCACGCCGGCCACCGAGGCCCAAGTGGACGCTCTGCTGGCGGAGGAACCCGGCGTCGATCTCCTGCACGTCGGCAGCACAATCCCGCGCAAACGCATCGACGTGCTGCTGAAAACTTTCGCCCACGTCCGACGCGAGGTCGAACCCCGCGCGAGGCTCCTGAGGGTCGGTGGCGGTTTCACCCCTGCACAGCAGGTGGATGCGGAGCGTCTCGGCGTGTCTACGAGTATCCGTGTGCTGCCGTTTCTTTCCCCGGCGGAGTTAGCGAGCGTCTACCGCCGGGCAACGCTGGTGCTCGTTCCCTCGGAGGCGGAAGGCTTTGGGTTGCCGGTCGTCGAGGCGTTGGCAGGTGGCACGCCGGTGGTGGCCAGTGACCTGCCCGTGCTGCGGGAAATCGGCGGCGATGCGGCGGTGTATGCGCCGGTGGGAGACGTGGTAGCCTGGACCGGAACCATTGCGGCCCTCCTTGGCGAACGCCGCGACGCGCCGGCCGCCTGGCAGGCGCGGCGGGACGCGTGTCACCGACGGGGCAACATGTTCTCGTGGGACGAAACGGCCCGCCGGACGGTCGAGATTTATCGGCGGGTGTTGGCCGCCCTTTGAAGTTCGACGGGCACCGGGCGGCGACGATTTTTCTTTAGTCTCGGTCCGTTTGCCTGGAAGCTCCCCGCGTGCGCCCGAGGTTCCGCGTTCTCCAGGTGGGCAAATACTATTCGCCCGTGCGCGGTGGGATCGAGACGCACCTGGAGATGCTCTGCCAAGGCTTGCGTGACCGGGTCGAGCTGGAGGTCGTGGTGGCGGATGTTGGCCGGAAGGACCGCCGCGAGGTGGTTGCGGGGGTGCCGGTCCGGCGGCTGGGCACGGCGGTCAAACTGGCCGGTGCCCCATTTTGTCCCGGGCTGCGCCGGGTCATGCGAGAGGCCGACGCCGACATCGTTCACCTGCACGTGCCGCACCCGACCGCCCTGCTCACCTGGTTGGTCAGCGGCTGCCGGGGCAAACTCGTCGTCACCTACCACAGCGACATCATTCGCCAGTGGGTATTGGGCAAGTTCATCGCCCCGCTGCAAGACCTTGCCTACGCACGCGCCGCCGCCATCCTGGTAGCCAGTCCGGGGCTAATCGCGGGTTCAAGTGTTTTGGCCCGCCACCGAGAGCGTTGCGTCCTGGTGCCATTCGGCCTGGACCTTGCCCCCTTTGACCCTGTCGGCCCGGAAGCGGTGGTTGCCATCCGCCACCGGTTCCCGGGGCCGCTTGTACTGACAGTGGGTCGCCTGATCTACTACAAAGGATTCGAGTTTCTGGTGCGTGCTCTGGCCGCGCTGCCGATGCGCGCCACGTTGCTCGTGATCGGCGAGGGACCCTTGCGCCGCCCGCTGGAGGCGGAGGTGGATGCTCTGGGCTTGACCGGGCGGGTCCACTTCTTAGGCAACGTGCCGGACACGACGCCGTACTACCAGGCGTGTGATCTGTTCGTGCTGCCCTCGGTCGCTCGCAGCGAGGCGTTTGGCTTGGTCCAGTTGGAAGCGATGGCGTGCGGCAAGGCGGTTATCAACACGCAGATTATGGGCTCAGGCGTATCGTTTGTTTCGCGGGACGGTGAGACGGGATTAACCGTGCCGCCTGCAGACAGCGCCGCGCTGACTGCCGCGCTGACTAGAATGCTCGCGGACGACGCGCAGAGAACCCGGTTCGGCCAAGCTGGAAGGCGACGGGTGGAAGAGGAGTTTACCGCCTCTAAGATGGTGGATCGTACCCTGGCGGTTTATCACCGAGTTGCTAACGCGCCAGCGTAGCGATCACCCTACTGCTATCTCTACTAGCAGAAGGTCTACTTGATGTTTAAGCGGTGGAAGAAGCGCAACCCGCCTGTGCTGTCGGGACCAAGGTGCTGCGGATTAATGTATTAGCATAATGGCATCAGTTCACACGTCTTTCCTCAATAGCGGAGCATCCTTGAGCCAAAGTGGTGTGCTGTTTTCTTCCTTGGTTATAGTAACGTGTTTGGCTGCCACGCCTACCTACCGCATACAGGCTCCGTGTACCGCTTCGGTCTGGACTACGGGTATATCACCCATGCCAAAGACGACCAAAGCAGCGTCTTCTAGTGCGACTTTGACCGAACGAGGAAGCGGTATCAGTCGCTAATGAACTTGGTCAGATGCATCAAACTATTTTTGTAATGAGCGCAATGGCCGAACCGGCGGTTTTCCTAATAGTGACAAAGCAACCGGTGGATTAAGTTGCCTGTTCCAACGCACCAAAAACGTGATGGGGTCCGCTCCACAAGCAGCCATCCAACGCAGCCACTCCAACGTGTCTACCCTTCGCTCGCCGCTCTCGCTTTTGGAAACATAGTTTTGAGTGGTCTGGAGCCGTTCTGCTAAATCGACCTGCGTGAGACCAGCGTCTTGACGCATGACGCGCAGAAGCCCCAAAAAAGCGTCATAGTTGGGATTATATAGGCTCTTGCGAACACCTGAAGGCACCTAGAGCCTGTCATG